>NZ_JBFAPC010000068.1:0-28789 GCF_040675535.1 Patulibacter sp. NPDC049589
CGGACCTCGGCATCGGGGAGAAACGGCACCGCCGCGCCGAACGCGGCGACCAGCGGCTCGTCGCCGAGGAACAGGCCGCGGGCCTGATCGACCTCGCCGACCACCACGCCGGGACCGAGGTGCCGGTCGCCCTCGGCCAGCGGGATCCGGCCGAGCAGGGCGGCCAGCAGCGTGGACTTGCCGGAGCCGTTGGCGCCGGTGATCGCCACCCGGTCGGCCCAGTCGATCTGCAGTGTCACCGGGCCGAGGGTGAAGTCGCCCCGGCGTACCATCGCATCGCGCAGCGTGGCCACCACCGCGCCGGCGCGGGGCGCCGCGGCGATCTCCATGCGCAGCTCCCATTCCTTGCGCGGCTCCTCGACCACCTCGAGGCGCTCGATCAGGCGCTCGGTCTGCCGGGCCTTGGCCGCCTGCTTCTCGCTGGTCTCGCCGCGGTGCGCCTTGACGTGTTTGTCGCCGTCGGTGGCCTTGCGCCGGGCGTTGCGCACGCCCTTCTCCATCCAGGCCCGCTGTGTCCGGGCCCGCTCGAGAAGGTCCTCCTTCTTCTCCGCGTACTCCTCGAACTGCTCGCGCGCGTGCGACCGGGCCCGGGCTCGTTCCTCCAGGTAGCTGGCGTAACCGCCGCCGAACAGGCTGACCTTGTCCTCCTCGTGCGCGGCGAGCGTGCCCGTCAGCCCGTCGGCCGCGTCGATCAGCTGCGCCACGGCGGGCTCCTCGGCGGCGACGTCGCGCAGGACGCGGGCGGTGGCCGTCAGCGCGGGCGCGGTCCGGCGCAGCGCGTCCTGGGCGTCCTTCCCCGTGCCCGCGAGGTTGCGGTCAGCGCTGCGCAGCAGGCCCGACAGCCGGCGGCGCGTGGGCGCGTCGAGGCTCGTCAGGACGTTGTCGACGTCGACCAGCGGGACGACCTCGTCGTCCTGCAGCGTGCCGCCGTCGGCGATCGTCCCGCCGGGCGCCCCGGGGCCCGGCGCGGAGAGCGCGACGGTGCGGTTGCGGGACCCCGCGAGGCTGCCGGCGGTGATCGTCGCGCGGGTGCCGCGCGGCAGCGGCCGCCAGCGGTGGTCGTCGATCCGCAGCTCGATCCGGGCGCGGCGGTCGCGGTCCAGCGTGACGGCGGTGACCTGGCCGACCGGGACCCCGGCGACGACGACGTGGTTGCCCGGCACGAGCTGCCCGGAGTCGATCGCCCGCAGGCTCACGCGGTAGTCGCCCGACGGCCAGAGGACGACCGCCAGGACGGCGACGACGACCAGCGCCACCAGCCCGCCGAGCAGCGGCCGGCCGACGGGCGGGACGTCGATCGACAGGCGGGACGAGCGGGCCACCTAGCCGCCCACCGGTGAGCGGGGGTCGCCGCCCCAGAAGAGCTGGCTGGAGAGCAGCCCGATCGCGTGGATGCCGACGATGTTGACCGCCATCGAGCGCGCCGTCGCGGTGCCGACGCCCACCGGTCCCCCGGTCACGGTGTAGCCGAAGAAGCAGCCGACGAGGACGACGAAGACCGCCATCATCATCCCCTTGACCAGCGACAGGACGAGGTCCAGCGGCGTCTGGAAGACCCAGAAGACCTCGAGGTACGCCGCCGGCGAGACGCGCGCGACCTGGATCACGACCGCGACGTACGAGCCCGCGAACGCGACGCCCATCGCGATCACGTAGACGAAGGGCAGGACCAGCAGGATCCCGAGCAGCCGCGTGGCGGCGAGGAACGTCACGCCGTCGAAGCCCATGACCTCCAGCGCGTCGATCTCGTCGGAGATCCGCATCGCGCCGACCTCCGCCACGATGCCCGTCCCGACCTTCGCCGCGAGCATGTAGCCGAACGCGTAGGGCGCGACCTCGCGCAGGTTGCAGAGCGCCGTGAACGCGCCGGAGACCGCCGGCGCGCCGACCGCCTGGGTCCCGTACGCCGCCTGGATCCCGCACTGGAGCCCGAGCGCGAAGACCATCAGGAAGATCACGCCGACCGACCCGGTGATGAAGACCCCGGCCTGGCGCAGCGTCTCGCCCGAGAAGCGCAGGACGCGGCCGGAGAGGATCCGCCGGAGGACCCCGCCGGAGAAGTGGACGAGCTCGCCGGCCAGCTCGACGTTGTCGCGGACCCGGCTGCCCATCAGCGCACCGCCGAGAGCTCGGGGGCGAAGGCCAGGAGCGCGGCGCCGAAGACGTAGTCGACGAGGCCGATCGCCAGGAACGACAGGACCACCGCACGGTTGACGGCGCGCCCGACGCCCGCCGGGCCGCCCGCGGCGTTGAGCCCCTGGTGGCAGCAGACGATGGCGATGATGCCGCCGAAGATCGCGGTCTTCACCGTGGCGGCGGCGATCTCCAGCGGCGCCGCGTTGACGAAGAACGCGTGCAGGAAGACGCCCGGCGTCGACCCGTTGACGACCGCCACGAGCACGCCCGCGGCGACGCCGGAGACGATCGCGTAGGCGTTGAGCACCATCGTCACCAGCACGAGCGCGAGGAAGCGCGGGACGACGAGGTGGATCACCGGGTCGACGGCGAGGACGGACAGCGCGTCGAGCTCTTCGCGGACCTTGCGCGCGCCGAGGTCGGCGCAGATCGCGGTGCCCGCCACCCCGGCGACGACGATCGCGCAGACCAGGGGCGCGAACTCACGGACGACCGCGATCGCGAACAGCCCGCCCATCCGGTCGATCGCGCCGAAGAGGTTCAGGAAGCCCGCGACCTGGATGCCCGCCGGCCCGTAGGAGATCGCGAACGCCGCCAGCAGCATCGGCAGCCAGCCGATCCGCAGGACGAACGCCAGCTGGTGCGTCAGCTCGGGCAGGAACGCCCGCGGCGTGCGCACCGTCGCGCGGATCGTCCGCAGGAACAGGACGCCCATCTCGCCCACGGTGGTGGCGAGGCGGGCGGGGCCGAGGCGGTCGGCGGCGGCGCTCACGCGCGACCCCCGGCGGGGCCCGATGGGCGCCGCGCGACGGGGCGGGCTGAGCGACCGGCGGGGGGACCGGCCGGCGGGCGGACGCCGTGCACGCGACGACCCTAACGCGCGCGACGGGCGGTGCGGACGACGGTCCGGGCCTGCCGCTCGTCGGTGGGGATGCGGGGCACGCGGGGGATCGGGTCGGGGGCCGGCCCCCTCACGGGCCCGGTCGGCCGAACCTACCAGCGCCGTGGGTCGTTGGTACGAATCCTTTGACTTCGTCCCACCCGGACGCCGGGGCGGACCGCCGGCACCGGGTCCGCCGGACCCGGCTCTCCCACCCGGACGCCGGGGTCGCCCCGCCCGGCACCGGGTCGCCGGACACGGCCGACGGGCGCGCCGGGCCGGGCCGGCATCCGGCCGCGGCGCGTCAGCCCCGCGGCACGCCCGCCAGCGCGAGCGGGACCAGGACCTCGCGGGCGTAGCGCTCGACCGCCGGCCGGCCGTCGAGGTCGATGACGATCGCGGGCGTCAGCCGCAGCGACAGGCCGACGCGGCCGATCGTCTCGGCGACGGCGTCGAGGCCGGGGTCGGGGCTCGCGACGCCCGCCTCGGCGCGCAGGTCCCGGACGTAGGGCCGCAGGAACGCGGTCGCCCCCGCCACGAACGGGTGCCCGCTCGTCGTCATGTACGGCAGGAGCGTCTCGGGCTCGAGCTGGAGCAGCCGGGTCAGCAAGGCGTTGCCTCCGAGCACCTCGACCGCGGCGGCGAACGCCCCGACGAAGCGGGCCTCGCCGCCCGTGGTCCCGGCGACCGCCGCCGCGACCGCCCGGGCCGCGTCGTCGAGCTCCCGGCGGATCACCGCGACCACGACCTCGTCCCGCCCCGCGAAGCGCCGGTAGACCGTCATCCGCGACACGCCGGAGCGCCGGACGACCTCGTCGATCGTCAGGCGCCGGATGCCGATGTCGACCGCCACCGCGCGGGCGGCGGCGAGGATCGCGGCGGTCCGCTCGTCCGTCGACGCCGGGCCGCCGGGGACCGGGTCGGCCGCCGAGCCGTCCGCGATCACCCCGTCGCCGGTCCCACCGCCCGCCGGCGTGGCCCTCACCCGTCGCCGTCGTCGTCGGACGCGGGGCCGAGGTGGTCCGGCAGCGCGAAGCCGAGCTGCTCGCAGCGCTCCTCGATCCGCCGGATCACGGTCTCCAGCACGGCGACCCGCGCCCAGCGCTTGGAGTCCGCCGGGATCAGGTCCCACGGCGCGTTGCCGGAGTCGGTCTCGGCGACCATCTCCTCGACCGCGGCGGTGTAGGCGTCGCGCTTCTCGCGGTTGCGCCAGTCCTCCTCGGTGAGCTTCCACGACTTCAGCGGGTCGTCGCGGCGGCGCTCGAAGCGCTTGAGCTGCTCGTCCTCGCTGATGTGCAGCCAGAACTTCACGAGAATCGTGCCGTCGTCGGTGAGCTGGCGCTCGAACTCGCGGATCTCCTGGTAGCCGCGGCGCCAGTCGACCTCGGGCGTCAGGCCCTCGACCCGCTCGACGAGCACCCGGCCGTACCACGTGCGGTCGTAGACGGCCATGCCCCCGCGGCCCGGCAGCGGCAGCCAGAAGCGGTGGAGCCAGTGGTGCCGCAGCTCGTCCGGAGACGGCGCCGCGAACGACGCCACGCGGAAGTGCCGGGGGTCCATCGCGCCGGTCAGTCGCTTGATCGCGCCGCCCTTGCCGGCAGCGTCCCAGCCCTCGAAGACGACGAGCACCGGCGGCCCGAACGGGTGGTCGCGCTTGGACGGGTCCTGGAGGATCTCGGGCGGCGACGGCCCCGTCAGACCGCCGAGCGTCAGGCGCAGCTGCTGGATCCGGGTCTGCCCGGCCTCGATCCTCGCGTCCTGCTCCTCGCGGGAGAGCCGCAGCGAGAGGTCGAGGTCGTCGAGTCGTCCCATCGACCCACCCTACGACGCGGGACGCGCTGACGAGGACGGTGTTCGCCGCGCCGGCCGCCGGGGCCCCGGATCTCGGTCAGCGGGCCGCACGCAGGTGCGCGGCGACGCCGAGCGACAGCTCGAAGAGATCGGCGGTGCGCGTGAACCCGAGCCCGGTGCGCTCGGCGATGTGCTGCAGCCGGGCGTCCAGGGTGTTCGGGTGGACGCGCAGCACGGCCGCCGTCTGCACCCGGTCGAGGTCGTGCTCGAGGTACCGCACGAGGGTCTCCAACAGCCCGACCCCGCGACGTGAGGAGTCCGCCAGGGGCAGCACCGCGCGCTCGCGCAGCCGCTCGGCGGCCGCGGGGTTCGCGGCGACCAGCAGGTCGAGCTCCCATTCGGTGGCGTGCACCGTGCCCGTCGCCCCGCGCGCCATCGCGACGTCCGCCAGCACCGCCGCGTCCGCGACCAGCGTGGGCAGCTGGTCGGCGGTCCCGGGGACCCCGAGGGCCACGAGCCGCGGCGGGTGCGCCAGGTCCAGTCCCTCGGTCCGCGCGGGGGCCAGGGCGACGACCCGCCGGCGGTGCATCGCGGCGACCCAGCCACGGGCGCGGAGCTCCTGGGCCGCGCGCTCGCCGGCGCGTTCGTCCGTCGGGACCACAACGACCGGGCGGAGCACCTCGTCGGGGTCCACGCGCCACGCCTCGGCGGTGCGCGCCACCCGGGCGGCCTGGGGCGATCCCGAGACCAGGACGGCGACGATGCGGGCGCTGCGCTCGGCCGAGACGGGGGCCGCCGCGCCACGGGGCTCCCGTGCGTGCAGCTCGGCGGCGGTGGTCAGCCGGACGATCTCGCTGGCGACGGGCGGCAGCCGGCCGGATTCCTCGGGCGTCGCCTCGGCCAGCAGCGCGTCCCACAGGACCCTGCCGCTGACCGCGAGCCCGCGGGCGGCCACCGCGGACGTGGTCTCCGGACCACGGATCCACAGCCGCCGTGGTGAGCGCGAGGGCGCGGGCGCCCGGACAACGCCGCCGCCGAGCATGCGCAGCGCGTCGTCGACGAACTCCCGTGCCTCGGCCTGCACCGTCCGGGGATCGGCGCGCGCGGCCACGCGGACGCCCGGGACCTCGCGGCTGAGCGCGATCACGAGCCGCGCCGCGATCGCGTCGCGATCGATCCTCGCGGCCAGGTCGACCGGCACGACGCCGCGACCCGCCGTCAGCCGCCCGGCGCGCCGGGGCGTGGGCGTCCGGCCGCCGAGCGCGTCGGCTACGAAGGCGAGGTGCAGGACGCTGCGGTGGCGGGGGGAGCGCAGCTGCAGGCCGAGCAGCGTCTCCAGCCGCGCCTGCCGGTAGCCGACCGTCGTCGCGTGGACGCCGAGCCGCTCGGCCGCCTCGGCGCGGTTGAGGTCGCAGTCCAGGAGCGTCCGGGCGGTCGTCAGGAGGTCCGTGTGGCCGGCGGACCCCGACGCGGTGCGCAGGACCGAGACGATGGCCCGCAGCCGGGCGGCGGACGACGGCGTGGCGGCCAGCAGGCTCTCCACCGCGACGTCGTGCAGCCGGACGACGCCCGTGCGGCCGAGGTCGCGGGCGACCCGCGCGGCGTGGGCGAGCTCGCTCCACGCCGGGCGCCGCGTCTGCGTCCCCGCCTCGTCCGCGACCACCGTCGTGGCGCCGGGGAGCTCCCGCAGCCCGGCGTCGCCGTCGCCCGCGAACCCCTCGATCCGGCCCGGACGGGTGACCGCGAGCACGCCGTCGTGGCGAAGCGCCTGTGCTCGCCGCCCCCACTCCCACGTCCCCCGCCGGTCGGCGACGACGACGAACGGCCGCCGCGGGTCGGGGCGCTCCAGGCCCAGGCGCGCCGTGGCCTCCCGCACCTGCTGGTCGACGACGCCCGACTCGACGCCGCGGAGCAGGTGCCGGGCGAGCGACTCCTCCGTCGGGAGCCCCTCGAGCTGCAGCTCCTCGAGCGCCCGGACGACCTCGGTCGCGATGCCCATGAAGACCAGGAGCCGGCGCCCGGACGCGAGGACGCCGGGCAGCTCGTCCGGCGATGCCGCGTTCACGAGCCGCGACCACACCACCGGGGCGCCGACGTGGAGCGCCCGCAGGACGTCCTCCGGCGTGGGGCCCCAGAAGACGACCTCGCGGCACGCCGCCGCGAAGCGCCGGCGCTCGTCCGTCGCCTCGGTGTCGGCGAGGACGGCGAGCAGCAGTCGGCACCCGGCGAGGACGGCGTCCGGGACCGGGCCGCTCAGCGTCTCGTCGTCGAGACGCCCCGCGGACACCGGGAGCGCCCGGAGGACCGCGGAGGTCGCGGCGTCGGCCAGGAGCTCCGGGCCGAGCCGTCCGGCGACCACCGAGATCGCGTGCGTATACGGGGCGTTCACGGGCAGCAGGAGACGGATCATCTGGGGCTCGAGGGTGAGCCGACAAGGCGTCGCGGGGTGATTCGCGGGGCTCGACACCACGGGTCCCGTCGCCACAGCCGTCTACACGCCTCGCCCGGCAGGGGGACGGATCGGATCGCCGACCGGGCGGTTCGGAGATCCGGCCGACGTCGCGACCGTCGTGCGGTCCGATCCCGCCCCGGATGAGCGACGCACCCGCCGACGACGACCCACGCGCCGGAGGCCCGCAAGATCCGTTGCGGGCGCGTCGTCCCGCGGTCGCTGCCGCGCCGCCCCGGACGTCGCCGCGCGGCAGGGACTGAGCGTGTTGCCACGACCACCGAGCGGTTCGGGATTGCGACCGTCGAGGGTCCCGAGCTGTGGTGCCATACGTCCATCGGAATCGTGGTCCGCGGGGCGGCTCCCCTTCGCCGCACCCGCTGGATCACGCCAGCCGCTCGCCCCGCGAGCCGCCCAAGGAGCACGCACGCATGAGCATCACCCTGGTCCGTCGACGCCCGTCGACGCGACGATCACACCGGACGCCCGTCGTCCTCCTCGCGGCCGTCGCCGCCGCGCTCGGCGGGACCGCGACGGCGTCGGCCGGGGTCGGTGTCGCCGTCGTGCCGGGGATCCCGGTGTCGGTCACCGTCGGCGACACGGCGCTGCCGGTCGCGCTCCAGCTCACCAACGTCTCCGCCAACCTCGTCGGCGAGGTCGAGTACGACACCGACAGCTACCGCGTCGACGACGTGACCCTCGTCCCGAGCTGCGGGTCGCCGGCCTTCGGTGCGGACTGCGCGGTCGGATCGCGCGACCCGGGCGTCCTCGTCCCGCGGTCCACCGGCCTCGGCCGCGCCGGCACGGCCTGCGGTGGCGTCGCCTTCACGATCAGTTCGATCGACCCCGTCCAGGGCAAGTACCGCTTCAGCCCGGCGACGCCGATCCTCCTGGGCCCGTCCGTCAGCGCGCTCTCCAGCCGCCAGTGCGTGGTCGACTACACGGTCGACGTGCGGCGCTCCCCCGCGATCGACTCCAGCGCCGTCACCGGCCTGCAGACGGACCAGACCGCCTTCGTCCAGGTCACGAGCCTCTCCGCCGGCGCCCACCTCGGCCAGACCGGGGGCGGCATCGGCACGGCGCGCACCACGGTCCTGCGCGCCCGACCGTCGATCGCCACCGTCGCGTCTCCCGGCGTCGACGTCGGCGGGCGGCTGACCGACCAGGCGACGGTCTCGGGCCTGCAGTCTCCGGTCGCCGGGTCCACCGTGACCTTCGCGCTGTACCCGCCGTCCGCCGGCCCGCAGTGCAGCGGCGCGCCGGTCGCGACGTCGACCGTGCCGGCCGTGATCTCCGGGAGCACCGCGACGGCCACCTCCGCGGCGTACGAGCCGACGGTCGCCGGCACCTACCGCTGGATCGCGACGTTCGACGGCGACGCCAACAACGCCCCGATCTCCGGGGTCTGCGACGAGGCGACGGAGACTCGCCAGGTGACCGCGCCGGCGGATGACGGCGTCCCCGCGCCGCCGAAGGTCACGCCCCCGACGCCGGACACGCCGGCGCCCCGCGTCGAGACCGCCCGCAAGGTCTGCGTGCCCGCCCCGGCGCCCGTGCCGTCCGGCGGCACCCGCTGCCCCGGCGGCGTCCCGACCATCCAGCGGATCACCGGCTGCGTGAGCAAGGCGTTCGACGTGCGGGTGACGGGGACCACGATCTCGAAGGTCGTCTTCCGGATCGACGGCAAGGCGATCAAGACCCTCAAGAAGCCGACGAGCGGCACGGCCTGGCTCCTGCGGATCACCGCCGCGCAGGCCGGGAAGAAGGGTCGCCACCGCGTGACGGCGACGGTCACCTACGCCGGAGCGAGCAGCCGCTCGAAGACCCTGACGGTCGCGTACTCGCCGTGCCGCAAGGTCCCGGCCCCGCAGGTCGCCGAGACCCCGCGGTTCACGGGCTGAGCCCGGATGCCCGCGCCCCGCTCTCATCCCCCGACGCGCTCCGCGGCCGCCGCGACGCCGCCCCGCGCTCCCGGGCCGGGGCGCCCGGCGGCCCCGGCCGTCGAGCGACGGCGGCGCGCGGGGGCGGCGGCCGTCGTGCTCGTGGCGCTCGCCGCGGGGACCGTCGCCCCGGGTGCCGCCGCGGCGACCCCGACCTCCCCGGCCGCCGTCTCCCCCGAGAGCACGACGACGGGGACGTCGTCGTCATCGTCCGCGTCCGCGAACCCGGCGACGTCCGCCGACTCCCCTGCGGTCACGTCTATCCCGCCGCCCGGCGCGCGCGACCCGCTCGCCGGCCTGCAGGAGCCCGGCGACGCGGTCGTCCTCTCCGACGAGACGACCGTCACCCGGTGGGCGCACCCGATCGCCGTGCACCCGGTCCGCAACGCCCCGAAGGACGCGGCCCGCGTCGTCGCCCGGCTGCGGATGCACACCGAGGACGCGCGGCCCGAGGTCTACCTCGTCCTCTCCGCGACGCTCGACGCTGCCGGCAACCCGTGGCTCCGGGTCCGCGTGCCCACGCGTCCGAACGGCCTGACGGGCTGGGTGCCGGCCGACCGCCTGGACCGCCTGCAGGTCGTCCGCACGCAGCTGACGATCGACCGCACGGCCCGCACCGCCACCCTGCGGCGCGACGGTCGCCCGGTCTGGGCGTCGCCCGTCGGCGTCGGCCGCCCCGCGACGCCGACGCCGCGCGGGAGCTTCTACGTCCGCGAGCGGCTTCCGGGCGGCGGCGGCGCGTACGGGCCGTGGGCCTTCGGCACGTCGAGCTACTCCGCGCTGTCGGATTGGCCCGGCGGCGGCGTGGTCGGGATCCACGGCACCGACCAGCCGGGGCTGATCCCGGGCGCGCCGTCCCACGGCTGCGTGCGCGTCCCGAACGCGGCGATCCTCCGCCTCGCGAAGCTCATGCCGATCGGGACGCCGGTCGTCGTCCGCTGACGATCAGGCGGTCGTCGCGACCCGCTCGGCGACCTCGCGGACGATCTCGAGCAGGGGGTTGTCGTGGTCCTCGACCCACGCCAGGACCGTCTCCAGCGCCTCGATGTCGTCGGCGAGCGGGACGGCGCGCACGCCGTAGGGGTTCGCACGCGTCAGGAGCTCCTCCGGCACGAGCGTGACGCCCGCGCCGGAGCCGACCCACGCGAGCGCGTCCTGCAACCGGTGCGGCCGGAACGCGATGCCGGGACGGACGGCGTGGGTGTCGAACAGCGCCATCGTGAGGTCGAACTCCCCCGGGCTGCGTCCGCGGTCGATGGCGGCGAACGGCTCGGCGGCGAGCCGCAGCAGCGGGACCTCGGTCTCCCCGGCGAGTTCGTGCCCCGCCGGGACGATCGCGACGAGGCGCTCGCTCGCGATCGGCGCGAACGCGATCCCCGGGACGTCGTGCGGCACCCGCGGGACGATCGCCGCGTCACACTGGCCGCTCGTCAGCCCCTCCACCGCCTGCGTCCACCACGGGTACCCGATCAGCGAGAGCGCGGCGTCCGGCGCGTCGGAGCGGACGCCGGCGGCGACCTCGGGCATCACCGTCGTGGCGGCGTAGTCGCAGTAGCCGAGGACGAACTCGCCGGTCTCCACCCGCGCGGACCGGCCCGCCGCCCGCTCGATCTGCCGGGCGTCGCGGAGCAGCGTGCTTACCGGCTCGAGCAGGTCCCGGCCGGCGGCGGTCAGCTGGACGCCGGACTTCTCGCGCACGAACAGCGGGACCCCGAGGTGGTGCTCCAGGGCCATGATCTGCTGGCTGAAGGCGGGCCGCGAGACGAAGCAGCGCGCCGCGGCGCGGCCGAAGTGGAGGTCGGCGGCGAGCGCGAGGAAGAACTCCAGGCGCCGGAGATCGAGCGGATCGTTCCTCACGGCGTGCGCGGCGCGTGCCGCGGTCCCGCCGACGGCGCGGCGTGCGTCTTCGGGCGGGGTCGGAGGGAACGGGACGGGAGACCGGAGAGGCGGGGCAAGTCGGACCGAGGATCGGGTCCCGGGTGCCGAGGGCCGGCGCGGGGGACGCGGGCTGTCGGCTCACCGGGGTCGCGGATCAACCGCGGGAGCGCGCCGGCGCTCCGTGTGACACCCGCAGTCTGTCATCGCCTCCGGGGGCACCAACCCGTCCGGCGTCATGGATTCCCGCCCCGTTGGGCGTGCCGCTGGAGAACGGTGTTGCGAGAACCCGCAGGAATGACGTCGACGACGTCCGCCATTCGGACGAGGACCGCGCCCGCCACCCCGTCCGACGGGAGCACGCGAGCGCGGGTCGACGGTGCCGGCGCCCGAGGATCCGGCGGTCGGCACGCGGGACCTCCCGGCCGGTCGTCGCGCAGCGCGGCGTCCGGCCGGATGCGGCGGGCCGTCCGGCCCGCCGCATCCGGCCGGTCAGAAGATCGGCAGGACGTCCTTGCCGGCGGTGTCGTTGATGACCATCGCCATCGAGACGTAGAGGACGGCGGCGGCGGTGATCAGGCCGAGGACGCCGCCGAGGTGGACGAGCCCCGAGCCGCCGGGCGCGGCCATGTTGCCGAGCGCGAGGCAGAGCAGCGTCAGACCGAGCAGCACCTGCGCGGCGAAGACCATCTTCGCGACGAACCAGGCGGCGGCGCCGAGGCCGAACGAGACGACCGCCCACAGCAGCAGGTAGGTGCCGAACGCGTCGCCGAAGCTCGCCGGACCGGCCGCCGCCGTGACCGACGAGCCGGTCGTCAGGAGCATCAGCCCCAGCGACAGCCAGAGCGCGCCGTACATCACGCCGAGGGTCCCGGCGAAGAGGTTGCCGCCGCGGAAGTTCCAGAGTCCGCCGGTGAAGATGCCGAGGCCGCCGACCGCGAACGCCGCGGGGATGACGACCCCTCCGGCCTTGGGGTCGTAGAGCTCGACGTTGCCGGCCGACAGGAGCCCGAGCGCGACGCCCAGGCAGCCGAGGATCAGGGCGGTCCCGGCGGCGGTCGCGGCGAAGAACACGCCGGCCCCGCCGTCGGGGCTGTTGATGACCTTCTCCGAGAGCCGCGCGGTGGCGACCCCGGGTGGCACGGGAGCGCTGCGGGGAGCGACGGTGGTGGGTGCTGCGGGGGCTGCGGTAGCCATGGGGAACGGGTCCTTCGTGTGGGTGGTGGGGATGAACCACCGACTCGCCCTCCAACGAATCGATGTGGACCGGGCGGGACGCCCGGAAGATCGGGGGCCGGGAGCGGCGGCGACGGCGCCGCTCCCGGACGGTCGACGAGGATGCGCGGCCCGTCGCGGGCGGCGCGCGTCCTCGTCGCCGGCTCTACGTCGTGGTGGCGGCGGTCGTCACGGCGGTCACGCGCGGGGCCAGGTAGCCGGCGTCGCGGGCCACGCCGGCGAACCGGCCGGAGCCCCACGTGTGCTGCCAGGGCAGGCCGAGGACGAACAGCCCGGGGACGCTGGTGACGCCGCGGTGGTGGGTCGGGTAGCCCGAGCCGTCGAACGCCGGCACCTTGACCCAGGACCAGTCGGAGCGGAAGCCCGTCGCCCAGATCACCGTCGTGATGCCGGCCGCGGCGAGGTCGATCTCGGCGCCGCCGTCCTGCTCGGGCTCCCAGACGGGGACGTACCGGTCCTCCTCCGGCGCGTCGACGTCGTTGTTCGCGATCCACGCGTCGACGGCGTCCTTGATGCGCTCGGAGACCGCGTCCGCCATGTCGAGGTTGCGCTTCAGGTCGCCCGCGAACGTCGCGGTGCCGTCGCCCTCGATCGCGGCCAGGCGGCCGTGGAGCGTCATGCCCTCGGCCGCGAACCGCCGCAGGTCGATGTCCCGCCCGCCGTCGCGGCCGGTCACGTAGTGGTTGGCCTCGTGCCGGGCGCCGAGGCCCTCCTTGTGGTCCTCGATCGGCATGTCGTAGTGGCCGGAGTCGTGAAGCCAGGCCACCACGTCGCGGCCGCGGTAGAAGCGGGCGACGCGCGGAGCGGTGCCGACGGCCAGGTGGACCTCGCGGCCGGCGAGGTGCAGGTCCTCCGCGATCTGCGCGCCGGACTGCCCGGAGCCGACGACCAGCACCGCCCCGTCGGGCAGCGGGGCCGCGCTCTTGTAGCGCGACGAGTGGATCTGCGTGACCGTCGACGGCAGGCGCTCGGCCATCCGCGGGACGGTCGGCACGTGATACCCGCCGACCGCGAGGACGACGGCGTCGCAGGTCAGGTCGCCGGCGGTCGTCCGCACGAGGTAGCCGTCGGGCGCCGACGCCAGCACGCCGTCGTGGACGTCGGCCGCGGTCGGGGCGGTCGACGCGTCGCGGGCCGCGCCGCGCGGGGCGTTGGCGCGGCGGTCGCTGCCGACGCCGCGCGCCTCGACCGACGTGACGGTCACGCCCTCGCGGACCGGCGCGTCGAACGAGGCCGCGTAGGACTCGACGTAGTCGACGATCTGGTCCTGGACCATGAAGCCCGTCGGGTCGTCGCCCGGGTACGGGTGGCCGGGCAGCGTGCACTGCCAGTTCGGCGTGACCAGGCAGAAGGACTCCCAGCGGTCCTCCTTCCAGGAGTGCGCGACGGTGTGGCGCTCCAGCACGACGTGGCCGACGTCCTCCTGCGTCAGGCACCAGCTCATCGACAGGCCGGCCTGGCCGCCGCCGACGATCACGACCGGGACGTGGCCCTCCAGCCGGCCCACCTGCGGCTGCGGCCGGAACCGGCGCTGCGACTCCGAGCGCCCGCCTGCGCCGCGGCGCAGGTAGTGGACGTGGACCATGCCGCCGGCTTTGCCGTGGACGGCCGCGGCGCCCTCGACGTCCTGCTTCTGCGCGAGCGCCGACGTGCAGGCCATCCCGTACTGCTGGCGGACGCGCTCGGACGCGGCGTCCATGCCGGCGTTCACGCGGCGGACGAACTCGTCGACCGGGTAGCTGGCGGCGGGCGAGAGGTGGGCCTCGATGGCCCGCGACGGCGACGTGCACTGCTGCACGTGGCCGTCGGGCCAGCTGACCTGGAAGTGGACTTCGGGCATCGGAGGGTCCTCGGGGCGGAGCGGTGGGAAGAGGTGGACGCGACGGGCGGGTGGATGCGACGGACCGGGACCGAGCTTCGGCACGTCCGCCCGCGCGTGGCAGGCGGACGTGCCGAAGTCCGGCGGCGGCCGGTCGCGGCCTCAGGCGGCGGTCGGCGCCTCGTACGGGATCGGGGTGGCGGCGGCGTAGACGTCGGGCCGCAGGTCGCGCACCGGCGACAGCGCGCGGCGGGCCTTGGCGAGCGTCTCGCCGAGGTCGAACGTGGCGATCGCCAGGCCGCCCGTCGAGTCGGTCTCGGCGACGACGTCCCCGTTGGGGTTCGTGATCCGCGAGCCGCCGAGGAACCGCAGCGTGCCGAAGTCCCCGGACTGGTTCGCGGACGCGACGACCATCGAGTTCTCGGCCGCGCGGGAGCGGTCCCAGAGCTCGGCGCGGCGCCACTGACGGTCCTCCTCGCGGACCTCCGGCGAGTTCGTCCGGCTCGTCGGCCAGGCGGAGAGGAAGCAGAGGACCTGCGCGCCGTCGAGGGCGAGCGTGCGGGCCGCCTCGGGGAAGGCCTTGTCGTAGCAGATGAGCAGGCCCACCCGGCCGATCGGCGTGTCGATCGCGGAGAGGTGGTCGCCCGGCGTGGTGAAGCGGCCCTCGTCCAGCGGCATGTGGATCTTGCGGTGGATCCCGAGGACCTCTCCGCCGGAGACGAGCGCCGCGACGTTGTGGCGGACCTGGTGCCCCGGACGGTCGGGGTCGGGGTCGCCGGCCTCGCAGAAGCCGACCGCGATCACCATGTCGCCGGCCAGGTCGGCGACGCGCTGGAGCTCGGGGCCGTCGGGGGACAGCGCGGGCGGCGGGTCGTCGACGTCGCCGTTGAGCGACTCGACGTAGCCGCCGAGCGCGGCCTCGGGCAGGACGAGCAGGCCGACGCCCTCGGCGCGGGCCTCCGCGACGAGGCGCTCGATGGTGGCGAAGCAGGCGTCCATGTCGCGCCCGAACGGGGCCGCGGCGGCGGCGATCTTCAGGTCGGTCATCGGGGGTCCTCGGCGGAGGTGGTGGGGGTGTCGGGGGTCGTGGGGGCCGACGGCGTGGTCGGCCAGGAGCAGGACCGGGACCGCGGGGAGGCGGGCCCGGAGGGGGACGCCCCGCGGGCGGTGGAGCCCGACGGCGCTCCGGGGGGCGGGGAGGCGGAACCGGACGGCGCCCCGGACGGCGAGGAGGAGCCGCAGGTGGCGGCGCCCAGTCCGGTGACGGCGCCGTCGACGGCGGTCGTGACCTCGCCGTCGGGCCAGCGCAGCCGCACGCCGGGCGCGTCGACGAGGCGGCCGCAGGGCGCCCCGACGGCGGGCCCCGCCGGGAGAGCTGGAGGGGACCCGCCCGCCCGGGGCCCGTCGTCGGTCGTGATGAGGGCGAACCCGGGGAAGCAGGTGAGCCAGTCGCCGGCGCTCACGCCGGCCGGCTTCGGGATGGCGGCGACGTCGAGCTCGGCGCCGCAGCCGGAGGCCTCGGCGAGCATGCCGGTGGTGCCGACGACGCCGGCCATCGAGACGTCCTTCGCGGCGGCGACGCGACCTTCGGCGCGGGCGACCCGGACCGCGTCGAGCATCGTCCGCAGGTCGTCGCGGCGGCGCCAGGACGTGGAGTCCCACTGGCGGCCGTGGTACCCGGGGCGCCAGCCGCCCTCGAGGTCCGCGGTGACCGTGAGCGTCTGGCCGACGTGGCCGGCGCCGGGGACCGGATCCGTGGCGTGACCGAGACCCGTGACGCTCAGCGCGGCGGGGACGCCGAGCTGCGTGTGGCCGCCGAGGACCGGCAGGTCGAACGCCTCGGCCCCGCGGCGCACGCCGGTCAGGATCCGGTCGGCGTGGCCGGCGTCGGCGGCACCGAGCGCGTCCAGCGCCCCGAGCGGCCGGGCGCCCATGGCGGAGAGGTCGTGGGCGGTGACGAGCATCGCGCACCAGCCGGCCCACTCCGGGTCGCGCTGCACCATCGACGGCGTGATCGCGTCGGTGCACGCGACGACGCCGGGGGCGTCGGGGACGGGGACGGCGTCGTCGCCCTTCCACGGGTCGTCGGGGACGAGCCCGTCGTAGAGCCCGCCGAGCGGCGCCTTCGTCGCGTGCACGAGGCGCGCGATCCGGTCGACCGGCCAGTGCATCAGCGCGTGCTCGCGGCCGGCGACCTCGATGCGGCGCAGCTCGATCCAGCCCAGCCGGCGGAAGAACGCCAGGTGGTTCAGCTGCACGTGCGCGTCGAAGCGCAGCGCGCCGACGTCGAGCGCCTGGACGCAGGCGGCCCGGACGAGCGCCGCGCCGATCGCGCCGCGCGCGGTGCCGGGGACGTCCTCGCAGACCAGGCGCGAGCCGCGCCACCAGCCCAGTCCGCCGTCGCCGTCCTCGGGGTGGATCCGCACGCCGCCGAGGACCTCGTTGGTCGGCGTGACCGCCACGAGGACCCGCGAGCGCGGGTGGGCGTCGTAGGCGTCGACGTCCTCACCGGTGAAGAGGCCCTGCTGCTCGACGAACGCGCGGCGGCGCAGGCGGCGGTAGGCGTCGAGGCGGTGCGGGTCGTCCTGCGCGTCGACGATCAGGACGTCGTGGGCCAGGCGCGTGGCGGCGATGCCACCGCGGCCGGTCGCCCGCATGGCCGGCGGCGCGGGCGCGCCGAGCATCGCCATGACGTCGAACGGGGCGGGTGCCGCGCCCGGCAGCGGCGTGCCGGCGAGGTCGGTGACGGGGCGGGCGGCCCGGCGGACCGGCGCGGCGGCCGTCGCCGGTCGGTCGGCGGTCCGGCCCGGTGCGGCCGAGGTCGCGGTCGCGTCGGCGGCGGCCCGGCCCGAGGTCGACGTCGGTGCCGACGACACGCCGGGGGTCTCGTTCGAGGAGCGCATCGCGACTCAGCCCCCGTCCGCGCCGAGGGTGGAGCAGGCCCCGCAGGCGGCGCAGCCGGCGACCTGGTCGACCCCGTGCATCCCGGCGTGCCGGAGCTTGCGGGCCACGCGGCCGGTGACGGCGCGCAGCTCGGCGGGCGACGGGGCGGGCACGCCGTCGGCGAAGGCGAGCGAGCCGTCCATCGGGCGGTACGGCACGACGAAGGGGTAGACGCCCATGTCGACCAGGCGCTCGGCGGCCGCGACCAGGTGGTCGGGCTCCTCGCCGAGGCCGACCAGCAGGTACGTCGACACGCGGTTGTGGCCGAAGACGTCGACGGCGCGGCGCCAGGCGTCCTCGTAGCGCTCGATCGGGACCTCCGCCTTGCCGGGGGTCCAGCGCGCGCGGACGTCCTCGTCCATCGACTCGACGTGGATGCCGACGGCGGCGGCGCCGGCCGCGTGCAGGCGGTCGATCCACTCGAGGTCCAGCGGCGGCTCGATCTGGACCTGGATCGCCAGGCCGGGGACGGCGGCGAGGACCGCCTCCACGCACCTGACGAGGTGCTTGGCGCCGCGGTCGCGGCCGTTGCTCGTGCCGGTCGTCATGACCATCTGCTGGACGCCGTCGAGGCGGACCGCAGCGGCGGCGACCTCGGCGAGCTGCTCCGGCTGCTTCACCTGGACGGTGTTGCCGGCGCGCAGCGACTCCTCGATCGTGCAGAAGCGGCAGCGCGTCGCCTCGTCGCGGTAGCGGATGCAGGTCTGGACGACGGTCGTGGCCAGGACGTTCGTGCCGTGCAGGCGGGCGAGGTCCTCGTAGCGCGTGCCGTCGGCGGTCGACAGGGCGTAGAACGCCGGGCGCTCGATGGCCTCGACGGTGACGTCCTCGACGACGACGCCGTCCTTCGTCAGCGCGCCGTTCTGGTCGAGCGCGAAGGGCGAGTCCGGCGACATCGGCAGCGTGGTCTGCGAGCCGCACGCGGGGCGGGGGGCGGAATCGGATTTCAGGCCGAGCTTCCAGTGGCCGTCGTTGCTCGGCCCGGCGCCACCGCGGCGCGAGAGGCCGGGCGTGGCGCGCAGGCCGTGGACGGCGAGCTCGGCGCGCAGGGCCAGGTCGATCGGGGTGACCGTCGCGGTCCCGGCATCCGCCGCCGGTCCGGACGTCCCGGACGTCCCGGCGCCGAGGATGCCGAGCGCGGCCTCCGTCGGCGCCGCCCGGCCTGCGGCGGTGTCGCCGACGCTCGGGTCCTCGAGGCCCCGGTCCAGCAGCGCCGCGACCTCGTCCCGCGGGTCCCGCGCCGCGGAAGGGGTGCCGCCGGTGCCGCGTACCCGGCGGGTCTCCAGGAGGCCGGGGCGGGTGGGGATCGTGTCCGGGTACGCGGACATGGCCTAGAACATCCAGGTCGTGTTGATGATCGCGCCCTTGCGGGCGAACTCGATCAGGCAGTCCTGGACGTCCAGCGGGTGACACGGGATGACGCCCTCCATGAGGTCCTCCTCGCGGGCGCCGTGCAGCGCCAGGCCCAGCCGGCAGGCGTAGACCTTGCCGCCCTCGTCCATGAAGCGCTGGAGCTGCCCGTTCTCGTTGCGCATGCCCGGGAAGATCTCGGCGCCGATGGTCGGGAAGCCGCGGGTGTGCAGCGCGTTCAGCGAGCCGATGCCGAAGAAGTAGAGGGCGGTCTCGAAGCCCTTGCGCTGCGCCCGGATGGCCTGCAGCACCGCGACCAGCGAGACCGAGGACTCGTGGGCGATGCCGTGGACGAGGCCGAGGTAGCTCTCGCCCTTCTCGGCCTGGTAGTCGGGGAAGACCTTGGTGGCACCGTAGATGGAGCCGCCGAGCTCCTGGGTGGGGTGCGGGATCTCGGAGATGCTCGCGATCTCGGTGTCGGTGAGGCTGGGGGCGATGGCCATGAGGGTGCTCCTGTGTCGGACGGATGCCCTCCCGGCCCCGGCGCCCCCACCGATCAAGGAGGAGGGCGCGTCGGGGTCGGTCAGGCGGACTGGTCACAGCCTCACGCCGCGGGGAGCGCTCTTCGATGGCCGTCGGGCCGAGGCTCGGAGCCCTCCTGGTGGCCCGAAGTCCAGTTCCCACCTACCACGTCGGGACGACCCGCCGCCCCGGCGTGGGGTTCTCCCTACCCTCGCGCCGGGGACGTCGGGCGGACCGGAGGGCGGGCGGTGACGCGACGGACGACGGACGGGGGCACGACGGGCGCGCGACGGGACGACCGGGGAGGAGCGCGGCGGGGTGGTCGACGTTTGCTCGCCCGCAGCGAGCAACGGACGACCACCCCCTTCGCCCGCGTCGGGGTGGTCGACCATTCGTCGCCCCCAGCGAGGGAACGGCGACCACCCTCCGGTGTCACGCCCACCCGGACGCCGCTACCGTCCGCGGCGTGCCGGACCCCCTTCGCCTCGTGGTCGCCGAGGACCACACCCTCATCCGCGAGGGGCTCGTGCGGATCCTGCGGGACCAGGGCTTCGACGTCGTCGGCCAGGCCGCGGACGCTCCGACGCTCGAGGAGCTCGCCCACGAGCTGCGCCCCGACGTGATCGTCGTCGACGTCCAGATGCCGCCGACGCAGACCGACGACGGCCTGCGCGCCGCCGAGCGGATCCGCCGCGCGCAGCCGTCCGTCGGGGTCCTCGTGCTCTCGCAGTACGTCGAGGAGCACTACGCGATGGAGCTGATCGGCGAGGACCCGCGCGGCATCGGCTACCTGCTGAAGGACCGCGTGGCCGACGTCGACGCGATCGGCGACGCGGTCCGCCGCGTCGCGGCCGGCGGCTCCGCGCTGGACCCCGAGGTCGTGGCGCAGATGTTCGGCCGCCGGCGCTCGGGCGACGTCCTCGCCGGCCTCACACCGCGCGAGCGCGACGTCCTGGCGCTGATGGCCGAGGGCCGGTCGAACATCGGCATCGCCGACGCGCTGGGGGTCACGGGCGCCGCCGTGGAGAAGCACGTGACGGGCATCTTCTCCAAGCTCGGTCTGGCGAAGGAGCCGACCGAGCACCGGCGCGTCGCGGCGGTCCTGACGTTCCTGCGCCTGAGCCACTGAGCGCGGGTTGGTCCGTCACCCCGAGCGCGACGCGCGCCTCTCGCGTCGCGACGGACCGGAGTGACGAGGGACCGGAACGAGCGCCAACGCGCCAACTTGTAGTTTCCCGCACAACGTTCGTAGGTTCGGTGGACACTCACCGTCTACCTGTTCAAGCGCCCACCACGGTGAGCGCCACGCCCAGCTTCGTGCCGGGCGGGACAGGCATCGAGGGCACGGTCGGCGATGGGGGATCTCGACCGTGCCCCCGAGCTCTTCGTCTTCCGGCTCCGCCGTACGACCGGCGACGCGCCGCTCGGCGGCCCGATGGTCCGGCCGCCTCGCGGGATCCAGGTCGCGCCGGCCTCGACGGCCGCGGTCAGGACAGCCGCTCGAGCGTGAGCGAGCACCCGATCTGGGAGCGGTTCGGGGCGCTCGGCGCGATCCGCACGCCGTTGCACTCGACCCGCGCCGACTCGCCTCCGCGGATGATCACGCCGGGATCCTCGTTGCGGGTGAAGCCCACGCCGGCGGACGATCCGTCCCGGTGGAAGAAGGCGACGCCGCCCGCGCTGAACGTCGTGATCCGGGAGTTGAGCGACACGCGGTCCTCGCCGACCGCGCGCTCGAGGGTGTGACGCGACTCCGCGCGGACGTTGCAGGTCCGCGCCTCCGGCGGGCACGCGACCGCGACCGCGCACCCGGGCTGGAAGACGCCACCCGCGGCCTCGGTCCCGATCCACTGCGGGGTCGTGCACTCGGCGAGGCTCCCGTCGGCGAGCGCGACGGTCCGCACGGTCGGGGTGCCCGAATCGGCGGGGAACGCGGGGGCCGGGCCGGCCTCGGGCGCGGGGGTCGGGGTCGGGGTCGCCGGCGGCGCCGGGACGGGCTGCGGGGCCGGCGGCGTGGCGCAGTCGTCGTCCTGGATCGTGATGAGGCCGTAGTCCCGGCGCGACCCCTTGCGGCGCGTGTGCTTGAGGACCCGCACCCGCGCGACCTCGGCCCCCTCGCAGACGGCGTCGTCCGTGGCCGTGAAGGCGACGGTCGCGACCATCGAGCGGCCGGCGCGGCGGATCTTCAGCTTCGACCGCACCGGTGACGTCCGGGCGGCGAAGTCCCCGGGTCTCGTCGCGGTGAGCGCGACGGCGTCGATCCGGAAGTCGCACGGCCCGTAGCCGCGCTGACAGGTGAGCTTGATGCGGAGGGTCGCGGTCTGACCCTCGGCGACGGTCCGGCTCGCGACGTTCGTGGGACGGACGGCCGATGCGTCGGCCGTCGCGGCCGCGGGCAGGGCGGCGAGCGACGCGGCGACGATCGCCAGGACGGCGAGACGGGAGCGGGTGGCGGTGGCGGGCATGGTGAGGTCCTCGGGAGCGGTGGTGAGCGATGCGCGCATGCTCCCGAGGCGCCCATGAAGCCCCGATGAAGGACCGGGGCCCGGGCGACTGTGGCCGCCGCCGCGGGCGGCGAACCCGCCGACGGCCGTCCGGCGACCACCCGGCCCGCGGGTCCGCGGGCTCGGGACGCGGACGGTGTCGACGCGGGGTGGTAGGCAGGACCGGTCCCGCATCCCCCAGGAGCCCCATGTCCGCCAATCCCCCCGGCCCCCCGCACGACCCGTCCCGGCCGTTCGAGGGCCCGCCCCTCCTTCGCCGCGCGCCCGGCCGCCCCGGCGCCTGGTCGCTCGAGGCGATGATGGTCGCCGCGATCTTCGTCGTCGGGCTGGCCGGCGGCGCTGCGGCGCTCGTCGCCACGGACCATGTCGCCCCGCACGTCTTCAGCGCCGTCGGCGGCTACGCGATCGCCGCGGCGGCCTTCGTCGTCGCCGGCACGCGCACGTCCGCGGCCGAGCGCTGGGCCGCGATCGCCGTGGTGATCGGCGCGCTCGCGTTCGCCACGGGACAGATCGACGGCCCGCGGACCGCACCGGGCGGCGACGACGAGGACGCGGCGCTGGTCGTCCCCGTACGGGGTGCGTAGGAGGGGCCTGCCCTCCGCGTCAGGCCCCCGCCACCAGCGACGCCGCGAGCCCGACCATGAAGACGGCGATCGTCGCGTCCAGCACCCGCCACGCCGCGGGCCGGGCGAAGACGGGGCGCAGCAGGCGGGCGCCCCCGCCGAGCGCCGCGAACCAGCCGACGCTCGCCACCGCGGCGCCGACGGCGAACCACCAGCGCAGGTCGCCGTGGTGGTCGGCGACGGACCCGAGCAGCACGACGGTGTCGAGGTACACGTGCGGGTTCAGCCACGTGAACGCGAGCACGGTGCCGAGCGTCGCGAGCCGCCCGGCCGACGGGGCGTCGTCGTCCGTGCGCAGCGCGTCGGGCCGGACCACCCGCCGGGCCGCCAGCAGGCCGTAGCCCAGCAGGAACGCCGCACCCGCGAGGCGCATCGTCGTCTCGAGCCCCGGGCGGCCGGCGACGAGCGCCCCGGTCCCCGCCACCCCGGCGACGATCAGCACGACGTCGGACGCCGCGCAGACCCCGACGACGAGCAGCACGTGCTCGCCGCGCAGGCCCTGGCGCAGGACAAAGGTGTTCTGCGCGCCGATCGCGACGATCAGCGACAGGCCGAACGCGAGTCCGGCCACGACGGTGAGCAGTTCGGGTCCCCCGGGCACGGCAGGGAGTCTGGGGCCGCCGCGATCGGTTCTCCAGCGAAAGATCCTTCAGGATCGTAAGCAGCGCTTCATCTACGATCCGGCGATGGACCTCGACCTCCAGCAGCTGCGCGCGCTGAGCGTCGCGGTCTCCGAGGGCACGCTCGACGCCGCCGCGCGCGTCCTCCACGTCACCCCGTCGGCGGTCAGCCAGCGGCTGCGGGCCCTCGAGGTCGCGACGGGCCAGGTGCTGCTCGTGCGCAGTCGGCCCGTCCGGGTCACGGAGGCGGGGCGCCCGGTGCTGCGCCTGGCCCGGCAGGTCGAGCTCCTGCTGACCGACACGGCGGCGGAGCTCGACCTCTCCGAGGACGGCGGGCGCGCGAGCCCGCTCCCGGTCGCGGTCAACGCGGACTCGCTGGCGACCTGGGTCCTGCCCGCGCTGCAGCCGCTCGCCGCCGACCTCTTCTTCCGCCTCTACCGCGAGGACGAGCGGCGGACGAGCGACCTGCTGCGGGACGGCACGGTCCTGGCCGCCGTCTCGACCGACGCCGAGCCGGTGGCCGGCTGCCGGGTCGTCCCCCTGGGCGCGATGCGCTACCGCCCGACCGCGGCCCCCGCGTTCGCCGCCCGCTGGTTCCCCGACGGCCCCGACCCGGCGTCGCTCGCCCGCGCCCCCGTCGTCACGTTCGACCGCGACGACCCGCTCCAGCGCGCCTACCTCGACGCGCACCGCGCACGGTCGGGCCCGCCCCTCGAGCCGCCGGTGCACTTCGTCCCCTCGTCGGCGGACTTCGTGGCGGCGGTCCGCCTGGGCTTCGGCTGGGGCATGGTCCCGGACCTCCAGGCCGACGACGACCGGACGGCCGGCGCCCTCGTGGACCTCGACCCCGACGGCGCCGTCGACGTCGCCCTCCACTGGCAGCAGTGGCAGCTCCGCTCCCCGGCGCTGGACCGCCTGGGCGAGGCGCTGATCGCGGCGGCCCGGCGGGCGCTGGTGCAGGGCCCGGCGAAGTCGTGAGCGATCGAGGACGGCCGCGCCGCGAGGCCCCACCCGGTGGCGGGGTCGGTCGATCGTCGGCCAGACGGTGTCCGGAATCGACCGCGGCGGCCCGTGCCCGCCGCGTCCCGCAAGGGGTCGGTCGATCGTCGGCCGGACGGTGTCCGGAATCGACCGCGGCGGCCCGTGCCGGCCACGTACCGACAGGGGGTCGGTCGAACGTCGGCCAGACGGTGTCCGGAATCGACCGCGGCGGCCCGTGCCGGCCGCGTACCGGCAAGGGGTCGGTCGAACGTCGGCCAGACGGTGTCCGGAATCGACCGCCGGCCCCCGTGCCCGCCGCGTCCCCGCAGGGGGTCGGTCGATCGTCGGCCAGACGGTGTCCGGAATCGACCGCGGCGGCCCGTGCCCGCCGCGTCCCCGCAGGGGGTCGGTCGAACGTCGGCCAGACGGTGTCCGGAATCGACCGCGACCCGGCACGACCACCGGCACCGATCCTCGCCCCGTCCGCCCCGTCCGCGGCCCGTCAGTCCGCCGGCGGACGCCGCGCCCCGTCCGCCCCGCGCCCCGTGGCCGGCCCGACCGCACGGCGTCCCAGCGGCAGGCTCGCCGTGAGGCTCGTCCCCAGCGGCGGGCGGCGGCGCGCGTCGGCGACCGCGAGCCGGCCGCCGAGCGCGGAGACGCGGTCCTCGAGGCCCCGGAGGCCGCTGCCGGCGTCGGGGTTCGCGCCGCCGTCGCCGTCGTCGCGGACCTCGATCCGCAGCTCGCCGTCCTCGACGCCGACGCGGACGAGGACCTCGCCCGCCGACGGCGCGTGCTTGGCGACGTTCGCCATCGCCTCGGAGATCACGAAGTAGGCGCAGCCCTCGATCTCGATCGGCCAGCGGTCGCCCGCCACGTCGACCTCGACGTCGACCGCCGAGCGGGCCGCGAGGGACTCCACGGCGGCGCGCAGTCCCCGGTCCGAGAGGATCGCCGGGTGGACGCCGGCGACGAGGTCGCGCAGGTCGCGGATCGCCTCCTGGACCTCGTCGCTCGCGCGCGACAGCAGGGCCTTCGTGTCCCCCGCGCCGTCGCCGACGACACGGCCCGCGGCGCTGCGCAGGGTCATCAGGACGTGGACGAGCCGCTGTTGCGCGCCGTCGTGCAGGTCGCGGCTGATCCGCCGGCGCGCGGCGTCCGCCGACGCGAGGATCCGGGCGCGCGAGTGGTGCAGCTCCAGCGCGTGCGAGCGGCCGATGCCGTCGGGCGCCTCCCCGCCCTCGGGGTCGACCTGGCGGAAGACGACGACCGCGCCGCGCCCGGCCTCCATCAACAGCGGCGACGAGGAGTACGCGATCGGCACCATCGTGCCGTCGCGGCGGACGAACCAGTCGAGCTCCATCCGCACGACCTCGCCGGTGGTGCGGGGCTTCAGCAGCATGCACTCCTCCGACGGGAAGTGCGAGCCGTCGGGGTGCTTGTAGTGGATCGTCGCGTGGCTGTTGCGGCCCAGGAGCTCGGACTCCTCGTCGTAGCCCAGGAGCGCGACGGCGGCCGGGTTGGCGAACTGCACGCCGCCGTCGGGGTCGACGACGTAGAAGGCGTCGGCGGAGCTCGCCAGCAGCGCCTCGAAGAGCTCCGGGCCCGGGTCGACGTGCGCCTCCTCGACGTCGTCGTCGTGCGTGGCGGCACCGTCGGGCCCGAAGGGGGCCTCGTCATGAGCGTGCACGGGGTCCACGGTTCGACGGTACCCCTGCCGCGCCGGCCGGCGGTTCCGCGCGCGGCCAGAACCGCCCCGGCCGCGTTGTCCAGCGTGTCGCGCACACGTGCCCCGTCGGTTGTTTGTAGGCACTAAGATCAAGCCATGCGTGACGTGACGCCGGCGGAACAGGAATATCTCGAGACGCTGCTGCACCTCTTCGAGGCCGGCCGGCCGCTCACGGCCGCCAACGTCGCGCGTGAGATGGCGCTGTCGGCCCCGACGGTGCACGAGATGGTCAAGCGGCTCGAGGCCGACGCCCTGATCGAGCGCGACGAGCGCAAGCGGATCTCCTTCACCGACGAGGGCCTCGAGATCGCCCGCCACGCCGCCAGCCGCCACCGGCTCGTCGAGCGTTTCCTGACCGACGTCCTCGGGATCCCGTGGCACGAGGTCCACGGCGAGGCCGAGAAGATCGACCAGGCGATGAGCCCGGCGGTCGCCGAGCGGATGCGCGTCGCCATCGGCACGGCGACGACGTGCCCCCACGGCCACCCGATCGCCGCCGGCAACCGCGTGATGTGCGGGACCCGCCTGCCCGAGGTCCCCGTCGGTAGCCGGATCACCGTGCTGCGCTTCGAGAACGAGCACGACGAGGTCCTCCGCGACCTGCACGACGCCGGGCTGAAGCTCGGCTTCGCCGCGACGGTGGCCCGCGTCGACAGCGACGCGGTGGTGCTGCGCACGGACGACGACACCGAGGCCCGCATCGACGCGGACGTCGCGAACACCGTCGCGGTGTGGAGCTCCGCGGGCGTGCCGCAGGGCGCTCCGGCCTGACCGACAGCGCCCGGCCCCGGCGCCCGCGGTGTCGCGGCGGCCGACGTCCGGGCCCCCGCGGAGGACCGGCGCCTCGCGGTGGCCGACGGCCGCGCCCCCACGGAAGACCGCAGCCTCGGGGCGGCCGACGTCCGGGCCCCGCGGAGGACCGCACCGCGCCGGTCCGGACGCGCCCCGAGCACGAAGCCTGCGCGCACGCCACGTTGCCGCGCTTGCGCTGTGCCCGCATCCGACGGACGATCGGCGGCCGATGACCGCGATCCGCACCACGGCTGCCTCGGAGCTGCTCGGCGTCTCCGCCAGCACGCTGCGCGGCTGGGAGCGACGCTACGGGTTCCCGACCCCCCAGCGCACCGGGGGCGGGCACCGGCAGTACGACCTGGGCGAGATCGAGGCGCTGCGCGAGGCGATGGGCCGCGCACCCGACGCCGCGACGGCCGTGGCGCTCGCGCGGCGCGACCACGACGCGGGCCGCGGCGGGGGCCGGGACCTCGCCGACCCGTTCGGCTCCCGCGTCGGCGGCTCCCGCGAGCACGCCTCCCCCGTCGACCGGCTGCGCCGCGCGCTGCGGCGGTTCGACGAGGCCGAGGCCGACCGCGTGGTCGAGGACTCCCTGCACCTGCGGTCGCTGGAGCGCTCGGTCGACGAGCTGCTGCTGCCCGCGATCGACGGCCTGGACCGCGAGCACCCAGGGTCGGTCGAGTACGCGTTCGGGCACCGCTGGGCCGGCCGCTGGCTCGCCGCGGCGACCCGCACCGCGCCGCCGGCGCACCGCCCGCACCTGGTGGTCGTCGTCGACGGCACCGACCACTCCTCCGTCGACGCGCTGCGCGTGCAGGCCCTGGACCTGGCCCTGCGCCGCGCCGGGGTCCTGCCGATCGCGGTGGGTGCGGAGCTGCAGCCGACCGAGCTGTCCCGGGCGCTGGGCCGGATCGAGCCGGCCGCCCTGGTGCTGTCGGGCCGCGGGGTCGCGCTGGATCGCCTCGGCCGGCTGGTCTTCGCCGCCCAGCGCGCGGCCGGCGGCGAGCTGCCGGTCCTCGACTTCCACGGGCCGCTCGTCGAGGCCCGGACGACCGGCGTCGAGCGCCTGGACCCCGCGCCGCTGGTGGCGCGGTCCCGACTGCTCCAGATCCTGGACGGCGACGCCGAGGCGCCGATCCGGATCCGCCGCGCCCGCTGAGCGCGAAGCGGCGGCCGACGGTCGGTCGGTGCGGCCAGGCGAGGCGGCGAGGCCCGGTAGGAGGTCGAGAGTGCGCTCGTCCTCCCCTGCGCAGGAGCACCACACTCTCGAGTCGGGGCTCCCGCAAGGCACGGGCGTGGACCGGTCGAAGGTGCGTTCCTCCTCCTCTGCGCAGGAGAAACGCGCTCTCGAGTCCCCGCCGACGGAAGGACCGCGTTGCGGCCCCGCCGGGGGAGGACGGCACGGCCGGCATGGTGTCCCGCCTGCCCCCCGCGTCAGACGACCGGCGGCTTGCGGCGCTCGTCGACCTCGTGGCGGACGGCCTCGGCGCCGCCGCTGGCCTGGAAGGTCTGGAACGCGCTGTAGCCCAGGCCGACCAGCAGGATCACGCCGAGGAAGAAGCCGAAGCCGAGGCTGCCGTCGGAGATCCGCTGGAGCACGAAGATCACGCCGAGGACGACGACGGCGAGCGCCCCGACGGACGAGAAGAGGTCCGCCCGGCGTCCCTCGATCGGGGCGGCGCCGGCGATGCGGACGCCCTCCCAGACCAGCAGCGCGATCAGCACGATCCACGTGATCGACCCGAACTGGTGCCAGCCGCCCTCGCTGACGCTGACCCCTCCGAAGGACACGTGGTACCAGGGGAGGAACGAGTCGACCAGGAGCAGCACGGCTGAGCCGAGGAAGAGCTTCTTGGTGGTGGGCAGGGCGGCGAGGTCCTGTTGAACGGGCACGGCGAGCTCCTGTGTACGGGGGATGGGTCTTGACGCGCGACACCTTCCTCCCTCCGCCCGCGCCGCACAAGGGCCGAAGGTCGATCCGGTCGCCGTTCGTCCCCGATCGCGGGAGATCCCCTGCGACGAACGTCCATTCCGGGCCTCCCGGTGGGACCGATCCGGGACCCGGCGACCGCCCGCGGAGGGGTCCTCGGCGCCTCGGGAGCCGCGAAGGTGCGGCGCACTGCCGGCGGATCGCCAGCGCGACGGGACACCGCCGCGGATCGCCGTCGCGACGGGCACTGCAGCGCATCGCCGTTGCGACGGGCCCAGCCGAGCCGCCCCTCACCAGAGCGGCGGCTGCTCCCGCTGGCGCTCGGCCGCGGTCTTCGGCCACCCGCCGGGCGGCGGCTCCGGCGCGTGCTCGGGGTCCCGCCACGCGGGCCGGTCCGCCGAGCGCGGCCCGGGCTCGGACCCGCCGCGCCACGGCGGCGCGTCCCGGGGGTCGTCGGCGGGGCGCGGCCGGTCGCGCCAGGGCACCCGCGGCCGGTACCGCTCGCTGCGGCGGCTGCTCCCCGACGCCAGGTCCCGGTCGACGTCGCGCAGCCGGTCGCGCCACGACCGCGGCGCGGGCGGACGCTCCGGGGCGGCGGGGCCGCCGGACGGGGCCGGGCCGCCGGACGGGGCCGAGCCGCCGGACGGGGCCGAGCCGCCGGACGGGGCCGAG
>NZ_JBFAPC010000069.1:0-28531 GCF_040675535.1 Patulibacter sp. NPDC049589
CCCTCGCCCAGGTAGTCGGGGAACTCGATCAGGTCCGGACCGTTCGCCCCGTAGTGCGCGCCGAGGGCGTCGTGCGTGCGACGTCCGAAGCGGACGTCGCATTCGGCCGCCCCGCCGGGTCTCAGACCCCGGTGATCTTGATGCCGGAGTGGGCCTTGAAGCGGATGTTCATGCCGATCAGCAGCGGCGTGAGGCCCTCGACGATGCGGGACATCTCGAGGCGCCCGGCGTCGACCGGGCGCAGGCCCGAGCCGATCTTGTTGATGAGCTCGATGACGGGCTCCTTGTCGGCCTTGCGGTCGCCGCAGACGAGGGTGTCCTGGTCCAGCTGGGCGTCGAGGTCGGTCAGCGACGCGCCGTCGATGGTGTGCAGCGCGGAGACGACGCGCACGCCCTTGGGGACGAGCGACTGCGTCTGCTGGGCGGCGGAGCCCTGCCAGACGCCGATCAGCTGCGTGGGCTTGCCGCCGACGGCGGGGCCGAGCGGGACGGTGACGTCGAGCACGATCTGGTCCTCGCGCAGCGACTCGGCGACGCTCTTGACGGTGCTCGCGGACGAGGCGTACGGCACCGTGATCGCGACGATCTTGCCGGCGGCGGCGGCCGCGGCGCCGTTCTCGTCGCCCGTGACGTCGGCGCCGGGGACGATCGCGAGGGCGCGCTCGGCGGCCTCCTGTGCGCGGCCCGCGTCGCGCGAGCCGATCACGATCGGCACCCCGGCCTTCGCCAGCCGGACCGCCAGGCCGAAGCCCAGGTTCCCGGTCCCGCCCAGGATCGCCACCGTCTCGTTGCTCATCTCGTCCTCCACGTCGGTTCGCTCCGGGGACGCGCGCCGCTGACGGCGCCGGCCCCGCGTGCTCCGGACCCACGGCGCGGAGCGCTCGGGACGATAACCGCGCGATCACCGCCGACCGCGCTCCGTCCCCCCGGCGCCGGAGGCTTCCCCCGCCTGCGGGGGGCCCGCCGCAGGGGTGCTCCCCCCGGACGGGTGGGCGGCGGGCGGACCGGGCCGCATCCGTCCCTGCGCCGCTTCTGGGCCCGCCGCCCGGTCAGGGCGAGGCCGGACGGCCGTCGCCCATGACCCACGCGATCGCCTGGGTCCGGTTGCGGACGCCGAGCTTCGCGAGGACCCGGCGGACGTGGGTCTTCACCGTGGGGTCGGAGATCGCGAGCGCCCGGGCGATCTCGGCGTTCCGGGCCCCGGACGCGATCATCGCGAGGACCTCGTGCTCCCGTGGCGTCAGCGCGGCGAGGCGACGGGCCCGCTCGGGGGTGGACGGCTCCGGCTCGACGGGGTCGTCGTCGGCCAGGCCGGGGCGCGCGAGCCGCAGCTCGGTCTCCGTCATCGCCGCCATCGCCGCGTCGACGTCCGCGAGGACGGCCCGGACCTCGTCGCGCTGGTGCCGCATGCTCTCGGTCAGCGCCGCCCGCTCGAAGAGGTGCGCGAACCCCTCCGCGAACATCCAGAGGAGGTCGCGGTCGATGGCGTCGCAGCGGGCGTCGGAGTCGTGGTCGGCGTGGAGGAAGGCGACCACCGTCCCCGACGCCGCGATCGGCGCCGCGACGTACGAGGACGAGCGTCCCTCGTGGAAGAACCGATGCGCGCCGGCGTCGGACGTGTCGGTCACCAGGCCCGGGCGGTGCTCCGCGACCAGCTGGGACTCGAACGGCACCTCCGTGACGGGGATGGGCCGCTCGTCCCACGCGCGCCACCACGGGGCGTCGCGGACGGCCGCGTTGACCATCCAGGGGGACCACGCGTCGTCGTCGACGCGCGAGAGCAGCACGCGCTCGAAGCCGCAGGAGTCCGCGACCTCGTCGCACACGGCGTCGAGCAGCTCCGCCGCGGTCGTGATGGTCCGCATGCGCGTCAGTCCGCGCTCGCACGAGGTCACGCGTCGGCGGGCGGCCGCGGCCTCGAAGGCGTGCGCCTCGAGCGCCAGCTCGTGGGCCTCCACCGACAGGCGCGCGAGCTTCGTCGCGTCGCCGGATCGCGGCGCGACGTCGTCGCCCGGCGGGACCGGGTCGGTCGTCGCGGACCCCGCCCGGGCGAGCACCCCGAGGGCCGTCGCGATCCGGTCGGCGAGACGCTCGGCGCGGAGGGACACGGCGTCGCCGTCGAGCTCGTCCCGCTCCGGCGTCCCGTGGTCCGGCGCGTCCCCGGCGAGCGCGTCGGCGCGGCGCTCCAGCCGGTCCGCCCGGGCGACGAGCTTGTCGGCACGCGCGGCGCCGGGACCGCTCACGGGCGTCCCGCCGGCGGGACGGACGACCGCAGGTGCCGCGCGACCGCGTCGGCGCGGCTCGTCGCCCCGAGCTTGCGCAGGACGACGTGCGCGTGGGACTTCACGGTGGTCTCGCCGACGACGAGGCGCTCGGCGATCGCGGCGTACGTCGCGCCGGTGACCATCAGGTCGAGGATCTCGCGCTCGCGTCCGGTCAGGGGCGTCCCGGTGACCGTCGGGGCGGGGGAGGACGCCGGGGTCGCGGGTCGCAGCGCGTGCCGGAAGACATCGTGCTCGGCGGCCGACAGCGCGGCCAGGCCGTCCTCGGCCGACCGGAACGCCGCCCGGACGCGGGCGAGCTGCGTGTCGAGCCGCTCCCCGAGGGCGACGCGCTCGAAGACGAACCCGAACCCCTCGGCGAACGTCCAGAGGACGTCGCGGTCGAGCGCCGTCACGACGCGGCCGACCCGGTCGGCCTGCAGGAAGCCGATGACGGCGCCCGTCGGCATGACGGGCGCGGCGACGTAGCCGGGGCTCTGCGACACGGCCATCAGCTCGGGGGTGGTGCGCGGGTCCCCGGCCATGACGAGGTCGGCCGACCGGCGCCGGATCAGGTCCGCCTCGAGCGCCTTCGGGCCGATCGGGATCCACGTCTCCCGCAGGTAGCGCTCCGTCGCGGCCGAGATCCCGGGGTCGAGGTCCGGGGAGAGCCACACGGCCTCCGCCCGCCACGTCTCGCCGCGCCGGCGGGAGACGACGGTCCGGTCGAACCCGCCCGCGGCGGCCAGCTCCTCCGCCGCCATCGGGAGCAGGTCGTCGACGGAGCGGGCGGTCTCCAGGCGCCCGAGCGCGTCGTGCACGCGCCGCAGGGCCGCGAGGCGCGACTCGATCTCGCGCCGGGACTGCGTGCCGCGCGTCCGGGTGCTCGCGGCGAGCTCGGCGGCGGCGGCGGCGAGGTCCTCCGCGGCGCGGTGCTCGGGCGTCCGCAGGACGCGCCGCGCCCGTTCGTCGACCGCGTCGAGTCGCGCCGTCCGCTCCGCGGCCGTGGCGTCGTCGTCGCCCGCCTGGCCTCCGGCCTCCATCCTGGGCGCACTATACGGGCGGGCCCTGGACCGTGGACCGGGCCGGGAACGACGAGACCGCCCCGGAGGGCGGTCTCGTGGACGGTGCCGGGCGCGGTGGCGCCCGGTGCCTACGGGGTCAGTCGGCCGCGACCGCCTCGCGCGCCGGGGCGCCGGTCCCGGTCGCCGCGCGGGCGGGCACGGGGGCGGCGACGCTGTCGGGCAGGAACGACGCGGCGAGGCGCACGATCAGGACCGCGCAGCCCATGCTGATGAGCGTCGTCGCGTAGCGGATGAACTCGGTCGTGTTCTCCGCGTGGAGGCCGACGATCATCGCCATGCCGCCGCCGTAGTTCACGCCGACGAACGTGATCGGGAAGATCAGGAAGATCGCGGCCAGCTGCCACGGCTCCCGGGCGCGCTTGCGCAGCTCGGCCGCGGCGACCGCGAAGACCATCACCTGCGCCATCTCGAGCATGCCGATCACGAGCGGGTACTCGAAGATGCGGAAGACGTGCGGGCCCCAGTAGGTGTAGGCGCCCGAGCTCGTCCCGATGACCTCGAAGGCGATGGACTCCAGCAGCGAGCAGCCCGCGACGATGTAGAGCTTCTTCTTCGTCATCGTGCCCAGGTGGATCGACCGGGCGATGTAGACGGCGGGGAAGCCGTAGAGGAGCGCGTAGCCGCTGTGCGCCCAGTTGGGCTGCGGGACGTCGAACGCCGTGAAGGTCGACTGCAGGACGAAGGTCCCGCCGTGATCGACGCTGTAGAAGTACAGCATCATCATCTCGTCGTAGAGCGGCTCGCCGAAGGCCCCGACCATCGCGGCGGCGATGATGGCCGTGTAGTACCAGGTCTTCTCGCGCTTCCACAGGACGAACGTGAAGACCAGGACGGCGATCGTCAGGATCCAGCTGCCGTACGTGAAGAAGTCCTGGGCCGTCAGGTTCAGTGGCCGGGTCACCGGCTGTTCGAGTCTCATCGCTGCTCCTTGGCGTGTCCGAGCGCACACGAACGGCGCGGGACGATGACACCGTAGGGCGCGGGCAGCTGCGGGTCGTCATCCCATCGGACGAATCTCTCGCCTCAAGGGATGACGTGGCCGCCGCGGGGGCGGGTCCGGGCCCCGATCGCGCGCGGGCACCGGACGTCCTCGCGCGTCCGATCGGTCCACACCGGGCCTCGGCGCGATCCGCGCCCGGCCCCGAGACCTGGCCCGTCCCGGTCGTCCCGGACTCAGGCGGCGGACGACGGCCGCGCGGGCGCCGTGGCGCCCGCCGGCACCGACAGGGCGTCGAGCCCGTCGAGCACGAGCCGCACGAGCCACTCGACGAGGTCCGTGGCGCTGCGCGTCTGCGCCGGCCAGTAGACGACCGAGTGCAGCAGGCCGATCGCGGCCTGCGAGCCGATCGCGACGGCCTCGGGCGACGCGTCCGGGTAGCAGCGGGCGATCGTCTCCTCCCAGTACGCGGCGTGGTCGCGCATGCGCCGCGTGAAGAGGCGGCGCCAGGGGTCGACGAGGAAGCGGTGCTCGTGCGCGAAGACCGAGACCAGCGCCCGGTGGTCGACGACGAAGCTCGCGTGGGCGCGGATCAGGAAGTCCAGCTCGTCCCGCGGGGTGGCGAACTCCCCGTTCGGCCGGACGGTGACGAGGTCCATGGCCTCGTCGAAGACCGTCGCGAGGATCTCGTCCTTGCCCTTGAAGTGCCGGTAGACGGCGGGCCCGCTGACCCCGGCCCGGCGCCCGATCTCGTCGATCCCGACGCCGTGGAAGCCCCGCTCGTGGAACAGCTGCGCCGCCACGTCCAGGATCTTGCGTTGTCGCGTCACAGCCACAGGGTACCCGCGTCGCTCGGGGTCGCAGGCGCCGGCGGGACGGTGCTCAGCCCGCGGTCACGGGCGTGGTGGTCAGGCCCGCGAGCGCGGCGACGCGGTCGTGGTACGACGCCGCGGAGCCGCCGATCCGGGCGTCTGCCCGGATCCGCTTGAACGGCAGCTGCAGGTCGTGCTCCCACGTGTAGCCGATGGCCCCGTGCAGGAACAGCGCCTTGTCGGCGACGTCGTTGAGGTTGTCGGCGGCGTAGGCCTTGGCGATCCAGGCGTGCAGGAGCGCGTCGTCCTCGCCCTCGTCGAGCGCCCACGCGGCGTAGCTCACCGCGGCGCGCGTGGCCTCGATCGGGACGACCATCTGGGCGGCGTAGTGCTTGACGGCCTGGAAGGACCCGACGGCGACGCCGAACTGCTTGCGCTCCTTGACGTACGCGACGGTCGTGTCGAGCAGCCACTGCGCGGCGCCCAGGGCGTCGGCGGCGACGAGCACGGCGACCTCGGCGGTCAGCCGCTCGGCCTGCGCGGCGGACAGCGGTCCGACCTCCTCGACCGCGGCGTCCGCGAGCGTCACGCGGTACAGCGGGCGCGTGTGGTCGGTCAGCACGCGCGGGGTCAGCGTGGCGCCGGCCCCCGGGATGCGCACGACCGTGAAGCCGCCGGCGTCGTCGGCGACGAGCGCCACGAAGGTCGTGGCCGCGGCGGGCGCGCCGGGCAGCGGGACGAAGTCGACGTCGACCGTGGCGCTGCCGCCGGCGACGTCGATCGCGACGGGCCGGTCCAGCGGCCGGCGCGCGTCGGCGAGAAGCGCGACGGCGGCGTCGGGGTCCAGGGCCGTCTCGGCGCCGGCCGCGTCGCCCGCGCCGGCGAGCACGAGCGCGGCGAGCGTCGCGGACCACAGCGGCGCGTCGGGGACGCTGCCGTGGCCGAGCTCCTCGGCCACCAGCGCGCGCTCGACGACGCCGCCGCCCTCGCCGCCGGCGTCCTCCGCGACGCCGATCCCGAGCCAGCCCTGCTCGCCCACGAGCCCGGACAGGTCGTCCCCCTCGCGGTTCAGCGCCCAGCGGCGGATCGCGGCCAGGGGCGCGTGCCGCTCGATCGTCCCGTGGACGGCCTCGCGGAGGAACTCCTGTTCGTCGGTGAGCGTGACGCGCATGGCAGGCACCATAACGATCGTTCACGGCTACCGGGGAACCGGTTCGGGCGCCGTTGGGACGGCATCCAGTGGCCGTTGCCAAGGGGGTCGGGGCCGTTGTGGCTCTCGACGGCGGCGCGCCGTCGATCTAACGATCGTTCACATCGTTTCTGTAGGGTCTGCTCCCGAGCAGTTTCCGACGAGAGGAGAGCCCATGACGGACTTCGAGGACATCACCTACGAGGTGGAGAACGGTCTCGCGACCATCACGATCAACCGGCCCAAGCGGCTGAACTCGTTCCGCGCGCAGACGGTCGACGAGCTCGTCCTGGCGTTCAAGACTGCCTGGGCGTCCAGTGACGTCGGCGTCGTCGCGCTGACGGGCGCCGGCGACAAGGCGTTCTCCACGGGCGGCGACCAGAAGCAGCGCGAGGAGACGGGCGACTACGGCCCCTCCAACAGCGGCCTCTTCGAGATCGACTCGCTGCACCGCGCGATCCGCGACACCCCGAAGCCGGTCATCGCGGCCGTCAACGGCTTCGCGATCGGCGGCGGCCACGTCCTGCACGTGCTCTCCGACCTGACGATCGCCGCCGAGCACGCCCGCTTCGGCCAGGTCGGCCCGCGCGTCGGCTCGTTCGACGCCGGCTTCGGCTCGAGCTACCTCGCCCGCGTCGTCGGCGAGAAGCGCGCCCGCGAGATCTGGTTCCTCTGCCGTCAGTACACGGCCCAGCAGGCGTTGGAGTGGGGCCTCGTCAACGCGGTCGTCCCGGGCGACCAGCTGAAGGCCGAGGTCCGCAAGTGGGCCGACGAGATCGTCTCGCTCTCCCCGACCGCGCTGAAGGTGCTCAAGCAGTCCTTCAACCAGGACACCGAGCAGTTCGCCGCGATCGGCCAGGCCGCGTTCACGACCCTGAAGATGTTCACGGAGTCGGACGAGGCCAAGGAGGGCATCCACGCCTTCAACGAGAAGCGCAAGCCGGACTTCTCGCCCTACCGCGGCAACTGAGGGCGCGGCCCCGACCCGAGCTTCTCGGGTCGGGGTGTACGTCGGACCTCGGCTCCGCGCGGGCCGCCCGCGCGGAGCGGTCTGGGCGTGCGGATGGATCACCTGGGGGGCGGCCGCGGGCTGTACGGTGTCCGCTATGCGTGGTGTGCGTGCCTTGCGAGCAATCCGCTGCTCCCTGGGGGTGGCGACGATGGCGGTCCTCGCCTGGGGCGCGGGACCGGCGGCGGCGGACGCCGCGTCAGCGACCTACGGCGTGGCGACGCAGGACAGCGTCCCGATCCGGATGTCCGACGGTGCGACGCTGCTCGCCGACGTCCGGCGACCGACCGGGGGCGCGCCCGGGGAGCGGTTCCCCGTGGTCGTGACGGTCACGCCGTACAACAAGGCGGTGTCGGAGCTTCTGACGGATCCGGAGCAGGCGCTCGTCAAGGCCGGCTACATCCACGTCATGGTCGACAGCCGCGGGTCGAGCTCGTCGGACGGCGAGTACAACACGCTCGACGCCCGCGAGGTGGCCGACGGCCCGGAGGTGGTCCGCTGGGCGTCGAAGCTCGAGGGCAGCACGGGGACGGTCGGGATGTACGGGGCGTCCTACCTCGGCATCTACCAGCTGCTCGTCGCCGCGGAGGTGGGTCCGGACTCGCCGCTGAAGGCGATCGTGCCCATCGTGGCGTCGAACAACCTCTACCGGGAGACCGTCGGGGTCGGCGGCGTCCCGGCGCTGGTCGGGCTCGCCGGCTTCTTCGCCGGCGCCCGCGCCGCGGGCAACCTGCTGCCGCCGTCGGATCTGGGGTCCGATCCCGCCCGCGCCCTGAAGGCGTACACGTCGAAGTTCACCGATCCGCTGCGCGTCAGCGGACCGTTCTTTCAGGAGCTGCTGCTCGACGGGGACCGGCGCTTCAACAGCGACTACTGGGAGTCCCGCTCGCCGGGCAACGGCCTGGACCGGATCGTGAAGAACGACGTCGCGACGCTCCTGGTCGGCGGCTGGGCGGACTACTTCCAGCGCGGAGAGCCCCTGAACTACGCCGGGCTCCAGAACGCCGCCGCGGGCCTCCCCGTCGACCAGCCGATGTCGCTGACGCAGCGCCTGTCCCCGAAGTTCCAGCTGATCCAGGGCCCGTACTACCACCTCGCCGGGGGCTTCATCGACAGCGACTCGACCAACATCGTCAACGCGCTGCGCTGGTTCGACGCCTACCTCAAGGGCCGCGACACGGGCGCGCAGGCGGAGAAGACGCCGCTGCACCTGTTCGAGCTGGGATCAAACCGCTGGGTCGACACCGGTCGCTGGCCGATCCGCGGAGCGAAGGTCCGCACCCTGTTCCTTGAGGGCGGGCGCAGCCACACGGTCGACTCGATCAACGACGGACGGCTGCGCGACGACCGCCCCACCGCGCCCACGGGCGAGGACGGCCTGCCGTACGACCCCGTGCCGCCCGTCTGCTCGCGGGCGACGTCGCAGTACATCGGCGGTGCCGAGGCGCTCGTAGCCGGCAAGCTCGGCCTCTTCGAGGGCAGCGCCCTGAACACCTGCCTGAAGGACGAGCGGGCGCTCGCACCCAGACAGCTCACCTACACGAGCGAGCCCATGACCGAGGACACCTCGATCGCCGGGCCGATCAACGCGACGCTCTACGAACGGGCCACCCGGCCCGAGACGCTGACCGTCCTGACGCTCCAGGACGTCGCGCCCGACGGCACCGCGACGCCGGTGACGATCGGCGCGCAGGAGGGGTCGTTCCGCGCGAACGACGACTCCCGGGACTGGGTCGTCGACGGCAAGCTCGTCCGCCCGTTCCACCCGTTCACGCGGGCGTCGCGCAGCCCGATGCCCGTCGGGCGCGTGGCCCGGGTCGACGTGGAGGTCAACCCCGTCCTCGCCCGTCTGAAGGCCGGACACCGGCTGCGGCTCACCATCGACACGAACGCGGCCCCGGCGCTCACGCCGCCGCCGTCGGACCTCCTGAAGCTGCTCGGCGGCACGACCTACGTCCAGCGCAGCTCCGGCACCGCGTCCCACGTCAACGTCCCGCTGATCAAGAGCGACCTCCTGCGCACCAGCGCCCGCGACTGGGGCGGCTGCCAGGGCAGTTGCTGAGGCCCGTCCCGGCCCCCGCGATCCTCAGCCCCGCGGGAGCCCCAGCACGCGCTCGGCGACGATGTTGCGCTGGATGAAGGTCGTGCCACCCGCGATCGAGGTGCCGCGGCCCTGGTACGACAGGCGCAGCCACGCGGCAGCCTCGGCGTCCTCGTCGACGAACGGGTCGAGCTGGCCGGCCAGGCCGTGCAGGTCGACGGCGAAGTCGGCCATGTCCTCGACGAGCGGTCCGGTGAAGAGCTTCGCGATCGACGCCTCGGCCCCGGCGGTCCCGTCGGCGAGCTTCGTGATCAGGCGCTTGGCGTTGATCTGCTGGATCGCGGTGCGGCCGTAGAGCGCCGCCGCCTTCCGGCGGACGCCGGCGTCCTCGACCAGGGGGTTCCCGTCGGTGTCCTCGCCGTCGCGGATCTCGTCGACGAGCTGCCGGACCAGGCGCGCGACGTTCACGCGGCCGGTCGCCAGGGTCAGGCGCTCGTAGCCGAGGGTCGCCATCGCGACCTTCCAGCCGCCGTCGACCTCGCCCATCCGCAGGGTGTCGGGCACGATCGCGTCGTCGAGGAAGACCTCGTTGAACTCCGGCTCGCCGAGCATGTGCTCGAGCGGGCGGACCACGACGCCCGGCTGGTCCATCGGGACGAGGAAGTACGTGATGCCCTTGTGGCGCGGGCCGCCGCCGGTGCGAGCGAGGCAGATCGCGTAGTCGGCGATCTGGGCGCGGCTGGTCCAGACCTTCTGCCCGTTCAGCACCCAGTCGTCGCCGCGGCGCTCGGCCTTCGTCTCCAGCGCGGCCAGGTCGGACCCGGCGCCCGGCTCGGAGAACAACTGGCACCAGATCTGCTCGCCGGTCAGGATCGCGTGCAGCATCTTCGAGCGCTGCTCGGGCGTGCCGAGGTCGACGATCGTGGGGCCGGCGAAGTCCTCGCCGACGGTGTTCAGGCGGTCCGGCGCGCCGGCGCGGTCGGCCTCCTCGCGGAAGATCGCCTGCTGCTGGAGGCTCGCCCCACGGCCGCCGGCCTCCTCGGGCCACGCCATCCCCGCGTAGCCCGCGTCGTAGAGCTTGCGCTGCCAGCGCCGGAAGTTCGGCAGGCGCTCCTCGAACGACGCGTTGGGGGCATCGGTCGGCTGGTCCGCGACCGCGGTCGTCAGCCAGGCACGGACCTCCTCGCGGAAGGCGGCATCGGCGGGATCGTCACGGAAGTCCACGGCGGCACGCTACCACGCGCATGAACGATCGTTCACATGATCGGCGGGGTGCCGTTGTACGTTCCCACCGCGGCGCGCCCGGACCGACCTCGCGCGTGTGGCTCCGCTCAGGGCGTGTGGCTCCGCTCAGGACGTCCAGCGCCAGCCGGACAGCAGTCGGGCGAGCGCCGCGTCGGCGCGGGCGTCGCCCACGGCGGAGGTGAACGAGATCGTGTACAGCGTCCCGCCGTGCTTGGCGATGATCCGCCGGGTCTCCAGCGCCTTGCCGTCCTGCTTGCCGCGGATCGTGCTCTGCAACGCCTCGACGCGTCCCAGTTGCAGGGGCTTGGCGTCGTCGACCGATTGGCCCTTGGCCGGGGGGTCGGTCTTCCGGATCGTGGCCTCGATCTCCTGCAACGTCGAGGACCCGATCGCCCCGCCGCGCTTGCGGGCGACGACGAGGCTGGGCTTGAAGCCCGGGGCGGTCCGGTCGCCGAGGGCGAGGTCGTACGGGAGGTCCTGCGATGAGCTGCCCGCGATCTGGTCGCTCACGTCGGTCCAGCCCGCGGGCATCACCGACCGGAACTGGAAGCCGCGGACCACCTGGGTCGTGGCGGCCACGGTCTTCGTGGGCTTGTCGCCGTCGGAGCCGCAACCGGTCGCGCCGGCGAGGGCGAGGAGGACGAGGACGGGAAGGGGCCGGGCGCGCATCGGCCGCAGCGTAGTGGCGCGGCGGGCCGCATGGCGGAGGGTCCGCGGCCCGGCTGGCCGTCCGGAGGATGGAGATGCTCCCATCGGGGGGAGCCCGGGATCCCGGCGCGCGGATAGCGTCCTCAGCATGCGCCTCGGCCTCCACATCGCCTATTGGGGTCTCGGCCTCGACGCCGACGACCAGATGCGTCTGGTGAAGGAGGCCGAGGATCTCGACTTCCAGTCCGTCTGGGTCGGCGAGGCCTACGGCTCCGACGCCCCGACGATCCTCTCGTGGATCGCGGCGCGGACGTCGAAGATCGAGGTCTGTTCGGGCGTCTTCCAGATGCCCGCCCGCTCGGCGGCGATGACCGCGATGACGGGCGCGACGCTCGACCAGCTGACCGAGGGCCGTTTCCGCCTCGGCCTCGGCACCTCCGGCCCGCAGGTCGCGGAGGGCTGGCACGGCGCCCGCTTCGACCGGCCGCTCACCCGCACGCGCGAGTACATCGACGTGCTGCGCATGGCGTGGCGTCGCGAGAAGGTCCAGTACGACGGCAAGACGATCCAGCTGCCGCTGCCCGACGGCCCGGGCAAGCCGCTGAAGCTCACGATCCACACGTACGAGGATCGCCAGATCCCGATCTACCTCGCCGCGCTGGGCCCGCAGAACACGACCCTCTGCGGCGAGGTCGCCGACGGCTGGCTCCCGGTGCTGTTCTCGCCCGAGAACGTCGGCGCCACGAAGGGCCTGCTCGAGAAGGGCGCGGAGAAGGCCGGCCGCCCCGTCGAGGACATCGCGATCGCCCCCATCTGCTACTCCGCCGTCATGGACGACATCGACAAGGCTCGCGACGCCGTGCGCCCGATGCTCGCCCTCTACGTCGGCGGCATGGGCTCGCGCGAGAAGAACTTCTATAACACGCTCGTCCAGAAGTACGGCTTCGAGGCGGCCGCCAAGGAGGTCCAGGACCTCTACCTCGACGGCAAGAAGGAGGAGGCCATGGCCGCCCTCCCCGCCGAGCTGATCGACACCGTCTGCCTCGTCGCGACTCCGGACACCGTCGGCGAGCGCCTGCAGGCCTACGCCGACGCCGGCGTCGAGCAGGTCCTGGTCAACCCGATCGGCGAGACCGTCGAGGACCGCATCGAGCAGCTCCGGGCGCTGGCGAAGGCGGGCGTCGCGACCGCCTGAGCGGCGGCAGCGCGCAGCACGGCCGCGCCCGGCGCCCGCCGGGCCACCCGCCCGTGCCCCGGGGGCTCGCTCGTACCCCGGTCGGCGGACCCCCGTCCTCCCCCGGGGCGTTGTTCGGCCGGGACATGGGGAGCAGATTGACTCCATGGGAGAGTTCGCCTGGGTCCCGACGCCGCAGCGGATCGCCGAGGCCAACGTCACGCGTCTGATGCAGCGGGCCGGGTCCGGTTCGATCGACGAGCTCCGCCGCCAGTCCGTCGCCGACGTGGACTGGTTCTGGGGCCTCGTGGTCGACGACCTCGGAATCCCCTTCGAAGAGCCCTACTCCGCGGTCCACGACAGCTCGGCGGGCGTCCCGTGGACCACCTGGTTCCCCGGTGGCCGGATGAACGTCACCGCGGCCTGCGTCGACCGCTGGCTGGCGGACCCGGAGCGCGCCGACGCCCCGGCCCTGCTCTACGAGGCCGAGGACGGCGCGCGGCGGAGCCTCACCTTCCGCGAGCTCGCGGCGGAGATCGACGCCCTCGCGGCGGGCCTGCGGGCCGGCGGCGTGGAGCCCGGCGACGCGGTCGCCGTCCACCTGCCGGCGATCGTCGAGGCCATCGTCGCGGCCTACGCCGTCGCCAAGGTCGGCGCGCTCTTCGTCCCGCTGCGCGTCGGTGCGTCGCCGGCGTTCCTCGCCCACCGGATCGAGGACGCGCAGGCCGCGCTCGTGATCACCGCCGACTGGCGCTGGCGCCACGGCGAGCAGCGGCCGGTCAAAGCGGACCTCGACGAGGCGCTCGTCCTCTGCCACTCGGTGGACCGGGTCGTGGTCGTCGAGCGGCCGGGCACCACGGGGCCGACACACCGCCGCGCCCGGGACGTCACCTGGGACGCCTTCGTCGCCGCCGGCGCGGACCGCGCCGGCGAGCCGCCGGCGTGGATGGGCGAGGAGGACCGCCTCATGCTCGCGTACACGTCGGGCACGACCGGGCCGCCCAAGGGCGCCGTCCACACCCACGCCGGATTCCTCGTCAAGGCGGCGTCCGAGATCGCGTACGCCTTCGACGTCCGCCCCGGCGACGTCGTCCTCTGGGCCGCCGACCCGGGGTCGCTGATGGGGCCGCTGAGCACCGTCGGGACCCACGCGGTCGGCGGGACGCTGCTGCTCTACGAGGGCAGCGCGACGGAGCCGACGCCCGACCGGCTGTGGAGCCTCGTCGACGAGCACCGGGTCGCCGTCGTCGGCGTGTCGCCGGCGATGACCCGCGTGCTGCGCGCCTACGGCGACGACGCGCACGCCGCCCACGACCTCTCGTCCGTCCGGGCGTGGGGCTCCACCGGGGAGCCGTGGGACGAGGACTCCTACCGCTGGCTGAGCGGGACGGTGGGCCTCCAGCGCGCCCCCGTCATCAACGTCTCGGGCGGGGCCGAGGTCGGCGGCTCGTTCCTCTCCCCCTACGTCGTCGAGCGGATCCGCCCCTGCTCGCTGGGCGGCCCGGCGCTCGGGATGGAGGTCGACGTCTTCGACGGCGTCGGCCGGCCGATCCGCGGCCAGCTCGGCGAACTCGTCTGCCGACAGCCGTGGCCGTCGATGCCGCGCGGGCTCTGGGGCGACCCGGAGGGCTACCGCACCACCTACTGGGCGATGTACCACGAGGTCTGGCGCCAGGGCGACTGGGCGAAGGCCGACCTCGACGGCGAGTGGTACCTGCTGGGCCGCTCCGACGAGGCGATCGGCGTCGACGGCAAGCGTGTGGGTCCAGCTGAGGTCGAGGGTGTGGTGCTCACGCACGAGGCCGTCGCCGAGGTCGCCGTGATCGGGGTCCCCGACGCCGCCCGCGGCGAGGCCATCTGGTGCTGGTGGAGCCCGGCGGACCCGCTGGCCGCCGACGCCTCGCCCGCGCTGGCGGCCCTGGTGGAGCGCGAGCTCGGGCACCCGTACGCCCCTGCGCGGGTGATCCGCGTCGACGAGCTGCCCCGCACGCGGACCGGCAAGGTCATGCGCCGCGCGATTCGCTCGGTCGCCGGCGGCGGCAGCCCGGGAGACCTCTCCACCGCCGCCAACCCCGGGGCGTTCGACCAGATCGCCGCCGTCAGCCGGGCCTCGCAGCGGGCCGCGGTGGCCTGACCGGGGCGACGTCCCGGCGGGACGGGACGGGGCCCGCCGGTCCGCGGATCGCGTGCTCGGCGCGGTGCCGGAGGAGCCGTCCCCACCTGCGCTTTCCCGCGGTCCCCCACCCGCCCCCCCTGATGGGCAGTACGGATCATCCCGGGGAGTGACGGCGGGAGGGGGTGCTCCGCCGTACGGTCGCTGTGTGCGGTTCGTCGCGCTCGGGCGCCGGCGGACCTCCTCCCGACCCATCGAAGGAGAGACCCCATGGATTACGCGTTTGCGATCAAGTGGCTGAAGGCGTTCCGCCACAGCTCCGAGGCGATCTGCGAGCTGTACGCGGACGACTTCGTGTTCGAGGACCCGATCCTCGACCAGTACCAGATCCGCGACAAGGGCGACCTGGGTCGCATCTTCGTCCTGTACGCGAACAAGGACCGCGAGAACGGCCTGGGCGTGCACAACTTCCGGGTCCGCGGCTACGAGGGCGACCGCACCTCCGGCCTCATCCGTTGGGAGTGGACGCCGGAGGACTGCCAGAACTTCATCGGCATCGACGTGACGAACAAGCCGTTCTTCACCCAGGGCCACACGTTCCACCAGTACGACGCGGACGGCAAGATCACGCGCGAGTCCTCCTGGTGGGACGCCGGGATCATCCTCAACGCCGTCGGGGTCCCGGGCGTCGAGAAGACCCGGTTCAAGGCCACGTCCGCCGTCAACGCCTGAGAGGCACCGAGATGACGAACATCGACATCGACTTCGCGAAGAACTGGGCGGCCACCCGCACCAGCGACCTCGCCGCCCACCGCGAGCTCTACGCCGGCGAGGAGGACTTCGCCATCGAGACCCGCATGGTCGACGACCACCTCGGCGACACGGTCACGACGACGGAGGAGTTCAACGAGGAGCTCGCCCAGTACGTCAACAAGGACACCGAGAACGGTCTCGGCGTGCAGTCCCTGACGGTGACCGAGGCCTTCCCGGGCAACGGCCACATCCTGATCCACTGGGACTACGCCGTCGAGGGCGCAGCGACCTTCCGCGGCATCGCCGTCGAGGGCAAGACGCTGACGTCGAAGGGCTCGACCTTCCTGCAGTTCAACGACGCCGGCAAGATCGTCCTCGAGTCGACGATCCTCAACGAGAACCCGATCTTCCAGCAGCTCGGCCTCCCGATCATCACTCCGCACTACTGGGAGGAGGGCTTCGACCCGGCCTCCCTCACCGCGGCCTGATCCGCCCGCCTCCCCGCCGGGGAGGCACCGCAGCACCCGACGGCCGGGGACGAGAGTCCTCGGCCGTCCTGCGTTCCGGCCCACGCCGACCGTGTCGGGCCCGTTCACCGGCCCGGCAGCCCCCTCGTAGGCCCTGGGCCCGCCGCGGGCCTGCGCCCGCCGCTCATCCGTCCATCGGGCCCGATCCCCGCCCCGCCCCGGGCCGCGCGCACGACCGCTCGACCGGGCCGCCGCAGAACGCCCGTCTCCCCCAGTCGGCCAGGTCCGAGGAGGAGGAGGGGGGAGGCCGTCTCTCCCTCCTCCTCGATCCCTCCCCGGGGCGGTCTCCTCGGGGCCCGGATCCGGCCGTCGGGGCCGAATCTGCTTTGCACACTGGGGATTCCTTCCCGGAGTCCTGCTCACATCCGGCTCCGGAACGCAAGCGGCGTGGACGCCCGACGTAGGGCGTCTACGACCAAGGGAGGAGGGATCCCCTCCCCCCGCAGGATGGCTTCAGGCCCTGCTTATCCGTACGGTCGCTTTCTAGTGGGGAACGCGTCACACGACACGTTTCACGAACTGAGGAAATTGACCATGACGATCTTGAGCGGACAGGCCTAGTGGCTACCGTCACCGGCGACAGTCCGGGAACCATCCGGGAGCGCGGAGCGCTCCCAGGCGGCCTTCGTGAGGCTCCGAAGCCGCCGAAGGGTTTGACCGGCCCGTTGGGCTGGGTTGAGCAGCTCACCGGCATGACGCTGCTGACGTTGCAGGTCATGAAGTCGGCGATCTCGCCGCCGTACAACTGGGGTGGGGAGTTCATCGAGCAGTGCTGGCTGGTCACGAAGCGCGCGTTCATTCCGCTGCTCTTCTGCACGCTGGTGTTCTCGTACGGCGCGCCGGGTGTCACGGGCGGCTCGATCCTGTCGACGCTGGCGACGACCGATCGTCTCGGCGCGTTCGCGGTGATGGCGTCGGTCCGTGAGCTGGCGACGTGGATCAACGGCATGGTCGTCGCCGGTGTGGCCGGCACCGCGATCTGTGCGGACCTCGGTGCGCGCAAGGTTCGTGACGAGCTCGACGCGCTCGCGGTGCTGGGCACCGACCTGGTGAAGGTCCTGCTCGTCCCGCGCTTCATTGCCCTTGGCGTGATGACGGTGATCTTCAACTACTGGAACACGGCGATTTCGCTGGTCGGTCAGTTGATCGCGGATATGGCGGTCTGGAACGAGACGGCGGCGGGGTACGTGTCGACGTTCTCGTCGAATTTCACGATCGCTGAGGTCGTGTTCAACACGCTGAAGGTCTTGACGTTCGGGTTCATCATCGCCGTCGTCTGCTGTTACAAGGGCATGAACGCCAAGGGTGGCGCGGCGGGGGTCGGCAAGGCCGTCAACCAGGCCGTCGTCGTCTCGTTCTGCGCGGTCTATGTCTACAACTACCTCCTGAATTCGCTCCTGCTGGGTGCGTTTCCGGAGACCGCGACCCTTCGTTAGGGCTGGGAGAGAGCTATGGAAGCTGGAGCAAATCCCTCTCCGTACGAGCCCGCGGGTGGACGCAAGTCCGCGCCGACCGGTTTGGAGCGGTTCGCCAACGGGTTCGTCGACCCGGTCAGGAACATCCTGGTCGAGGCCGGCCAGTTGGGCTCGTTCGCGGGCCGGTCGTTCTTGGAGCTGCGTGGCACGCTGCGCTACTCCGCCGAGGTCATGCGGCAGGTCGCCCTGCTCATCACCGGCAGTGCGCTGGTGTTGTGGGCGATGCAGTTCACGTTCGGTCTGACGTGCGGCAACGAGTCGGTGTACGTGCTGCGCGGCTACGGCGCCTCGTCGTACGCGGGTGTGTTCTCGGCGCTCTGCCCGATTCGTGAGGCGACGCCGTTCATGTTCGCGTACATGGTCGGCGCGAAGATCGGTTGCGGCTACGTCGCCGAGATCGGGTCGATGCGGATCAACGAGGAGATCGACGCGATGGAGTCGCTGGGGATCAACCCGATGCGCTATCTCGTCGGGACCCGTCTGTTGGCGAACATCCTGGTGTCGCTGCCGATCTTCATCGTCGGTCTCGTGTTGTTCTACCTGGGTGAGGTCTTCGTGATCTTGTTCCAGATCGGCGAGATCTCCCGAGGAGCATGGGAGTCGGTCCACTGGGCGTTCACGGATGCCCCGTCGATCTTCTTCTCGTACTTCAAGACGCTCGTGATGTGGGTCGCGATCGTGATCGCGGCCATGTACTACGGCTTCAACGCCAAGGGCGGACCAGTCGGAGTCGGTGAGGCCACCGCCCGATCGATGGTCGTCGCCCTGGTGCTGACGATGGTCCTGAACGAAGGATTCACGTTCTTCTTCTGGGGCGCCGACGCCAAGCTGCCCGTCGGAGGCTGAACCCAAGTGCCTGATCAGGACAACACGCGTACGCCCCTGCGCAAGCTGGGTCCGAGCCGCAAGGCTCGGGCCCCCCGGCGGCGGGGCGCGAATCCCGCCGTTCGCGGCGGCCGGTGGGTGATCGGCCATCCGTGGTCGATCATCGCTGCCGCCGCCGCGGTGTGGTTCGTCATCTGGGTGGTCGGCTCACGGTCGGAGCCCCATCACGTGAAGGTCGCGTTCCCGACCGCCTTCAACCTGACGCCCGGTCTGGACGTCGCGGTCGACGGCCTGGACGCCGGCAAGATCTCGAAGGTCGATTTCAAGGACGGTCGCTCGATCGTCGAGCTCGGCATCGACGACAAGTACTGGCCGCTGCCGCAGGGCACGACCGCGACGTCCCGCTACGGCACCACCATCGGTTCCGGTACCCGTCGCGTCGACCTGAAGCTCGGGCCGGCCAACGCGAAGAAGATCTCCGAGGACGGCATCATCGCCGCCAAGGACACGCGCCCGGCGGTCGACGTCGACGCCGTGATCAACACGGCCAACGCCGCGACCCGGCAGGACGCGAAGAGCCTCTCGCAGCGGGTCGCCGACGCCACCGACGGCACCGAGGACGAGGCGAACGACAGCATCGCGGCCGCCGGCCCCGGCCTCAAGCAGGTCGACGGCTTCCTGAAGGACCTCGGCAGCGACAGCGTCGCCGTGTCGGGCTTCATCACCAATGCCGACCGGCTGACCCAGGTGCTCGCGTCGCGCGCCCCGCAGGTCAGCGACCTCGTCACCGTGTCGTCGCGGACCTTCCAGGCGCTCGCGGACCGCTCGCGGGAGCTGCAGACGACGCTGGACGGCGTGCAGCCGGCGATGGTCGAGGCGAAGACCACGCTCGCGAAGGTCGACCGGAGCGTGGACGGGCTGACGCAGCTCGTGAGCGACATCAAGCCGGGCGCGAAGCGCCTCAAGCCGCTCGCGAAGGCCGCGACCCCAGCGCTGAAGAACCTCTCGAGCATCGTGCCCACCGCGCTGTCGACCGTCCGGACGACGACGAAGGTCGCCCCGGAGCTCAACACGCTGCTGACGAACGGGAAGCCGTTCCTCGCGAAGACCGGACGCGTCGTCAAGGAGCTCGAGCCGATGGCGCACTGCGTGGCGCCGTACGCGCCGGAGCTCGGCGGGGCGTTCGTGAACCTCGGCAGCTGGATCGCCACGTACCAGCTCAAGAACCCGGCGGACGCCGCGGTGGAGACCGATCTCCTCAACCAGCCGTTCCCGTACCGCGGTCGCATGGAAAACGGCAAGATCCGCCTGCACGGCCTCCGGGCCCGCGTCCAGGCCTCGGCCGCGTCGCTGCACGCCGATCCGCTGACCCCGGCGATCTTCACCGCGATCTCGGGCAAGAAGTACGCCTACCCGCGCCCTGCGGGATACGGCGCCCATGATCCGCAGTGGATGCCGGAGTGCGACATCACGCCCGACGTTCTCAATCCCGCCAAGGACCGGGAGGTTCAGCCGTGAATCCCCGCAAGCTCGCCAGTGGGCTGCTGGCCATCGTGGTGGTGGTCGTCGTCTACCTGCTCCTCACCTCCGGCAGCGACGACGGTTACGTCGTCAAGGCGGAGCTCCCGAACGCCGGCGGTGTCCGTCCGAACTCGTCGGTGAAGGTCGCCGGTGTCCCCGGCGGCACGGTCAAGAAGCTCGAGGTCACAAAGCGCGACACCGTGATCGTGTCGATGCAGCTGAAGGACGGCGTGACGATCGGACGCAACGCGTCGGTCGAAGTGCGTCCCACCGACCTCCTGGGCGAGCGCTACGTCGCGCTCGACGTGGGCGACCTCAACCGCCCGGAGCCCTCCGGGACGATGATCCCGAAGACGCGATCGAAGCTTCCGGTCGAGCTCGACAACGTGCTCAACACGTTCGACGGCGACACCCAGACGCGCATCAAGATCCTCGTCAACGAGTTCGGCGCGGCGCTCGGCGACCGCGGCAAGGACCTCGCCAAGCTGCTCGCCGCGATGCCGTCGTCGCTGGACGATGCGCGCCAGCTCGTGACCGAGATCGCGAACGAGGGAGACGCCCTGAAGCGGCTGCTCACGCGCGGCGACCAGCTGACCGCCACGATCGATCCGAAGAAGGACCAGCTCGCGAGCCTCGTCGACCAGGCCGACACGACCCTGAAGGCCCTGGCGGACCGGCGCGACAAGATCGCCAGCACGCTGGATGCGGCGCCGGGTGGTCTGCAGGCGCTCAACCGCACGCTCGACCAGCTGCGCCAGGCATCGACGGACCTGCGTCCTGCCTCGGTCGACATCAAGAACGCCGCCCAGCCGCTCGAGCAGACCCTGGACGCCCTGCCCGGCTTCGAGTCGTCGGCGCGGGCGAGCCTGAAGGCGGCAAAGTCCGCCGCGCCGTCGCTGACGAAGCTCGGCAACAAGGCCACCGGTCCGCTGCAGGCGCTCACGCCGACGCTGGCCAACGTCCAGCAGTTCTCCGCCGATCTCAAGCCCTCGCTCGACGTCCTCGATGCTCGTGCCTTCGAGGATGCGATGTGGTTCGCGCAGAACCTCGGCGGTCGCGGGCTGGCGGGTCGGGACATGCTCGGCAACACGCTCGGCGCCCGCGCCTACGTGAACGTCGACACCGTGCGGGGCGTCCTCGACGGTCTGTTCGGCGGCGGCGCGCCCCTGGGTGGGGTGGGTGGACCCGTCGATGACGATGGCAATCCGTTGCCGAAGGCGTCGTCGAAGGGCACGACCGCCAAGCAGCGGAAGCCGTCGGACCCCGGCGCCACCGTGCAGGCGCCCCCGTCGGCACCGGCGACGACGCAGAGCACGCCGGCCCAGCCGACGACACCGTCCAAGCAGCCGGAGCAGAAGGGCCTGCTGGGCGGCCTCACGGACGGCCTGAAGAACCTGCTCGGTGGCGGAACCGCCGGCACCAACGACAAGCCGAGTTCGTCGTCGGGCGGCGTCTCGGGTCTCCTCGACAGTCTGCTGAAGCCATGAGTCCTCGTACGGTGAGATCCCCGGGTCGTCGGGCGGCCGGCCGCCGCCGCGGGCGCGGGTACACATTGGTGATCGGCGGCATCGCGATCGTCGTGCTGGCCATCGCCACGATGATCGGCTACCGGGCCGCGGACACCGTCCCGGGCCGCCAGTACTACAACCTGAAGGCCGAGTTCACCCAGGCCGACAACCTGTCGAACCACTACGAGGTCCGCATCGGCGGCCTGCGGGCGGGCCAGATCCTCAACCCGCGGGTCCACGACGGCAAGGCGCTCGTCGACATCCGCCTGGACAAGAAGTTCGCCCCGCTGCGCGCGGACTCGAAGCTCCAGGTGCGCCTGCGGTCGGCGGTCGGCGTGCGCTACCTCCAGATCGTCCCCGGCAAGCGCGGGGCTCCGTTGAAGGAGGGCGACCTGCTGCCCACCGAGAACCAGACGCAGAACGTCGCGCTGGACCAGGTCCTCGGCACCCTCGACAGCGACACGCGGCAGAAGGCGCAGACGCTCCTCGACGCGCTCGGCGAGGGCGCCGACGGCAACGGCCTGGAGCTCAACACGGCCCTGCGGAAGCTCACGCCGTTCCTGCGGCAGGTGCAGACGCTGGCCCGGCCGCTCAACGCGCAGCCCGGCAGCACGGCGCGCGCCATCCGCGAGACCGACGCAGCTGTCGGGGCCTTCGACGGGGTTCGCGACACGCTCGCGTCGGCGTTCGATCCGCTCCGGCGCGGTCTGAAGCCGTTCGCGGACGACGCCGACCGGATCGGCGAGACGCTGGACGAGGCCACGCCGACGCTCCATCAGGTGCAGGCGCAGCTGCCGCAGGTCGACCGGCTCGTGCGGGCCGTCGACGGTCTCGCCGTCGACGGTCGCCCGGCGCTGCAGCAGGCGCCGTCCGCGCTGAAGGAGACGACGCGGCTCCTGAAGGGCGCGCGTCCGGCGGTGCGGCAGGCCAAGGCGACGCTGGACCTGGCGAAGGGGGCAGTCGACCCCACGATCAACGTCCTGCAGACCCTGCAGCCGCAGCTCGTGCGGATCGACAGCCCGATCAACTCGGCGCGTCCGCTGCTGAAGCACCTGGCCCCGCACGCCTGCGCGATCCCGAGCGTGTTCAGCACCTGGGCGAACTGGCTCAAGTGGGGCAGCGACAAGAGCTCCGGCATCCGGTTCTACATCCAGGAGAACCTCGGCGACACGCTGTCCGGCGGCTCCGCGACGAACCCGGTGCGGCAGGTCCTCAACCAGTTCGTGCACTCGAACCCCTACCCCGAGCCGTGCGACAACGGCAACAACACGGCGACCGGGTCCAGCGAGTCCGGCCCGAACCTTCCGGACGCGATCGAGTCCAGCAAGGGCCTCACCTACTCCAAGTCCTTCCCGGTGATCCGATGAGCAAGCGCACGCAGCGCCGCGGGGGTCGCGGCATGTTCGAGATCCGGCCGGGGCAGCACCGGCCGAAGAACATCCGCAACGGCACGATCTTCATCGTCCTGATTGCGCTGTTGCTCTTCGTGATCTACGCGAAGCCCACCGTGCCCGGGTTCGGGACGGAGGGCCAGAAGGTGGTCGTCAACGTCGCCAACGGCATCAACATCCGACCCGGCAGCACGCCGGTGCGGGTCAACGGCGTCGAGGTGGGCGCGGTCACCAAGGTCGACCGGGCCCCGTCCGGCCGGGGCGTGCGGGTCGAGCTGCTCGTCGAGAAGGGGAAGGGCGTCAAGGTCCACAAGGACGCCTCGGTGGCGTTCCGGTGGCGGACGCTCCTCGGCCGCAACCTCTACGCGGACCTCAAGCCCGGGTCCGCCAGCGCGCCGGTCCTCGCGTCGTCGGACGTGATCCCCGAGTCGCACACCGAGGTGCAGACGGAGCTGGACCAGGCCGTCGAGCCGCTGGACACGACCGGCCGGAAGGCCCTGCAGACGATCGTGAAGGAGTTCGACAAGGGCTTCGGCTCCGCGTCGGCCTACAAGCGCACGGTGAAGGCCCTCGGGCCGGCGCTGTCGTCCCTGGGCCCGGGCCTCGAGTCCGTGCGAGGCACGGAGCCGGGCGACCTGCAGAAGATGATCCAGAAGAGCAGCCGCGTGCTCGGCGCGGTGGCCTCGGATGAGGCCAAGCTCGGCGAGTTCATCAACAGCGGCAGCGTCGCCCTCGGCGTCACCGCGGCGCGCTCGGCCGATGTCCGCTCGCTGCTCGCATCCGCCCCCGGCGCGCTGCAGGAGACGAGGACGACGATGGCGCGCCTGCGCAAGACGCTGGACGTCCTCGACCCTGTCGCCCAGGAGCTGCGTCCCGGCGCCCGCAAGCTCGCCGGCTCGGCGGACGACGCCAACGAGCTGCTGACCGCCGCCGCGCCGCTGCTCAAGGACGCCAAGCCGACGGTGCGCGCCCTGAAGCCCGCGGTGCAGGACCTGACGAAGCTCACCACGTCCGGCAACGATCTGATGGCGGCCGCCAATCCCGTGCTCGACGACGCGATCTACCCGATCCTCCCGTACCTCCGGACGCCGGGCGTCGTCTCCAAGCGCAAGCTCTACACGATGATCGGTCCGGCGATCTCGGTCGGCGACGCCGGGACCGCCTGGGGCGACAGCCGCGGCACGTTCGGCAACTTCGAGGCGGGCGCCGGCGAGGGCACGATCCCGGCGTTCTCGCCGTGCCAGACGTGGATCACGGACGGCACCGTCCCGCCGGACCAGAAGATCAACTGCGACGCGGCGGTGCGGATCATCGCTGCGCTCGTGACGGGGACGTCCCCGGATCAGATCGACGTCAAGGGCGCCGCGGCACCGGCCGCGAAGTCCAAGTCGTTGCTCGACAGCAAGCAGGGAATCCAGCTGATGACCAAGAGCCTCGCCGCCGACAAGAAGAAGGAGGCGGGACGATGAGCCGCAGCGCAGGCCGCGACCGCTTGATGCTGGAGCTCAAGCGCGCGTCGTTCCCGTTCTTCCTCTACCTGCTCCTGATCGCGGCGGGCATCTTCGCGTCCGTCACGATCGTCCGCAACCTGGCCGGCAACAAGCCGTGGGTGAGCTACTCCACCTACAAGGTCGCCTTCGACAACGTCAAGGGCATCACGCCGGGACGCGTCGAGCTTCGGCTGGCCGGCGTCAAGGCCGGGACGGTGAAGTCCACCGAGCTGGTGAACGGCCAGGCCGTCATGACGGTCAAGCTCGAGAAGAAGTACGCGCCCCTTCACCAGGACGCCAAGGTGTCGATCCGTCCCGTCACCGCGCTGGAGGACGAGTACGTCGACATCACCAGCCGCGGCACCGCCGGCGCGCCGGAGCTGAAGGCGAACGAGATCCTGCCCGCGAAGCAGACGACCTCGCAGGAAGAGGTCGGCAAGGTCCTCAACGTCCTGGACACCGACACGCGCGCCCGGTTCACGCAGCTCCTCAACGGGCTCTCTCGGGGCACGAAGGACCACGGACTGGCGTTGAAGGACGGCTTCGCGCAGCTCGGGCCCTTCCTGGAGGCGGCGACGAGGCTCGGCGACGTGCTCCGGGACCGCAAGGAGAACACCGCCCGCCTGGTGCACAACTTCGCGAACCTCACGGAGGTCCTGGCCACGCGCGACGCGCAGCTGAAGGGCTTCGTGGACCAGGGCGGAAAGCTGCTGGGGACGCTGGCGCAGCACGACGGCTCGCTGTCCCAGACGCTCGCGTCGCTGCCCGGGACGCTGCAGAACCTGCAGGCGACGTTCGCCAACGTGCGCGGGACCACGGGCCCGCTGGAGGGCGCGCTGAGCTCGCTGCGGCCGGTGGCGAAGAAGCTCCCGTCGGGCCTGGACAGCCTGAGCGACCTGTCGAAGGTCGGCACGCCCGCGGTCAAGTCGCTGCGCCCGTCCGTCAAGGCGCTGATGCCGCTGGCCAAGGAGCTGCCGCACACCTCCGCCAACGCGTCGGCGGCGCTCACGCCGCTGGTCCCGCAGATGACGCAGCTGCATCACGGTACTCAGGTCGTCAACCCCTGTCTGCCGCTCGTCGGGGCGCTCGTCGACCGCATCGCGTCGCTCGGCAAGTACAGCGGGACGCAGGGCTCGGAGGGCACGGTCCCGGACATGCGTGCCCAGGCGACGGTCGACCTGACGAGCGCCACGCTCAGCGTCGGCAAGGACCCGGGGTGGATGCCGGTCGTCAAGCCGTGCTTCGCGAATCCGTCGGTGGTCCGCAACAACAACGGGATGGGCCAGCTCACACCGGTTCCCTCCCGCGACGCCGCGGTCAGCAAGGAGCAGAAGTAATGAAGAACCAGCACATCGCGGGCAAGTCGTTCGTCCTGTTCCTGATCCTCATCGGCGGGCTGGCGATCCTCGCCTACTTCTACTCCACGGCCGGCGGACGACTGCCGCTGTCGGAGAAGCCGTACAAGGTCACGGCGATCCTCACGGACTCGCAGCAGGTCCTGAAGCACGCCGACGTTCGGTCGGCGGGCGTCAAGATCGGCGAGGTCGGGGACATCGAGAACTCCGGTGACGGGCGTCGGGTGCGGCTCACGCTGGAGCTCAAGAAGAAGTACGCCCCGGTCTACCGCGATGCCAAGGTGCTCGTGCGTCAGAAGACGCTCGTCGGCGAGAACTACGTCGACCTCACCGTCGGCGACCGGTCGGCCGGCCAGGTCGCGAACGGCGGGACGCTCACGGTGGCGGCGCAGAAGGAGGCCGTGCCGATCGACCAGGTGCTGAACACCCTGGATCCGAAGACCCGCAAGAGCGTCTCGGAGGACCTCCGCGCCGGGGGCGACACCCTCAAGGGCCGGGGCAGCGACCTCAACGAGCTGTTCGGGCGCGTCCGGCCGGTGGCCGAGGACGGCAGCGCGCTGCTGTCGGTGCTCAACCGGCAACGGGGCCAGATCACGCGGCTCGTCCGCAACACCGGCACGGTGATGGCCGCCATCGGCAGCCGCTCCGGCGATCTCCAGAACCTGGTCCGTACGGCGAAGACCACCGCGCAGGCGATCGCGGATCGCGACGCCTCGGTGGAGCGCACGTTCGCGTCGCTGCCGCCGACGCTGCGGCAGGCGCGGACGTCCGTCGCGAAGCTGGAGTCGTTCGCCGGCACCTCGACCCCGACGGTGAACGACCTGCGGACGTCGCTGCAGAGCCTCAAGCCGGTGCTCACCGAGCTGCGGCCCACGGCGGCACGGGCGCGGCGTCTGACGGATGCGCTCCCGGCGCTCTTCAAGGCCACGAACCCGGCCCTGGCGACGCTGCCGACGTTCGCCGACGCCGGCTCCGACGCCATCCCGAAGCTCGAGGGGACGCTCCGTCAGATCAACCCCGCACTGGCGCACATCTCGCCGTACGGCAACGATCTGGTGGGCTTCGTCGAGAACTTCGGCTCCAGTCGCACGTATGACCAGAACGGCGTGATGGGCATCTGCCGGTGCCCCGTGGGCGTGAACTCGATCGCGAACTTCCCCGGCACGCTGCGGTCGATCCTCGCGCCGCTGCTCGACGAGGGACCGGTCGGCGACCTGCTCGCGGAGTCCGACAACCAGTACCGCCTGCCGAACAAGCTGCCGGACGCGAGCGTGCCGTTCTCGAAGGGGAACAACTGGAAGGTCATCAAGCCGGACACCACCCCCAACGAGGTCGTCAAGTAGCGCTCCGGCGTTCCGCCGACACCTACCGGTAGGGCGCCGCGCCCGGGACGGATCCGTCCCGGGCGCCGTTGCGTTGAAGAGGACAAGGCCCCCCGGAAGCAGGGAGACTGCGTACATGAGCACCACAGATGACGAAGCGGTCCTGGAGGCCGAGCGGCGTTGGGGGAGGGTCGCCGGGGTGGCCGCGCTCCTCAGCATCGCCGCGACGATCGCGACGGTGGCGGTCGCGAGCTCGGCGTCGGGGAACTCGGCGTTGCCGCAGGGCCCCCCCGGGCTGTCGGAGGAGGTGATCGACCGCGCGAAGCTGCTGGTCGATTTCCGCAACAACGAGACGGAGCTGGCGATCTCGTCGGGCCTGCGGTGCGTCGGGCTGCTCTTGATGATCGTGATCGGCGTGTACCTGTACCGCCTGACCCGCACGCGGGACGAGGAAGCCGTCAAGCCGGTGGTGCTCTACCTGACGTTCGTGGCGCCGATCCTGATCGTGATTTCGACGGTGATCGGGTTCGTGGCGTTCGGGAACGTCGCCGACGAGCTGGTGGCGTCGGGGCCGCGGACGATCGACCGGGCGAAGCAACTGATCGACGACTCCGGCGGCCTGTCGGTCGCACGGGTCGGCGACAAGGTGACCCGGGTGGTCGCGGCCATCTGGCTCGCGCTCCTGGCGACGTCGGCGATGCGGGTGGGGCTCCTGACGCGCTTCCTCGGCTACTGGGGCGTGGCCGGCGCGGCGTGCTTGGTCCTGCTGCCGATCGGGGACGCGATGCTCGCCGGATGGATCGGCTCGATGGGGATCCTGGCGCTCGGCTTCTGGCCCGGCGGCCGTCCTCTGGCCTGGGACAGCACCGAGCCGCAGGAGATCGAAGCGATCTGAGGACCGCGGGGCCCCGAGGAGCGTCCGGCGCGGGTGACCGCACCCGCGCGCGCACCGGGCCCGTGGCTGCCGTCGGTGGCGCGCAGCGGGCCGCGGGCTGCGAGGGGCACGTGGAGGAGCCGGCGGCGGCCCGGAGGGGGTGTCCCGCGCAGCCCCGCCTCCGCGGGACCCGGGGTCGGGGCGGGGCGGTCAGCCGCCGAGGGCCGCGTCCATCCCGGGGTTGTTGATGTCGGTCTTCGTCTTCTCGCCGAGCTTGCCGCGCCACATGGCGTAGTCGAAGCCGCGGAGGATCGGGGCGACGCGCAGGAACTTGCGGACCGGGCCCGAGTACTCGACGTCGCCGTGGTGGACGGCCATCGGCAGCGGGATGCGGTCCGCCAGCATGTCGATCCACAGCGGCGTGGGGGCGTACATGTGGATCTCGGCGTTCGGGTCGATGCCCGCCGTCGCGCTGATCGGCATCTTCGTGAGGTGCAGGGTCACGCCCGTGCCCTCCGGGGCGTCCGTCAGGTGGATCGCCACGGTGGTCCGTGCGAACGCCATCCGGCTCGCGAGCTGCTGTTCTTGCGCGGCCATCTCGAAGAACTCCTCGAGCAGCCGTACGAATTCATCCGGCGCAACTGTGGCTCCGTGCACGGGCGTCCCTCCATCCCCGCCGCTGAGGCGGCGCTTCCGCTCTGTGGCCAACATCGCACATCGAGACGTGTGAGTGGCACCGACGCCCAAGAGGCTCGCACGCCAGTGTGACACCGGTCCTCCTCCGAACGGGTGATCAGGGCCATCCAATGGGGCTGCGCACCATCCGACCGCGGTGTACGGGGGACGCGGATCACCCGTAGTGATGCGGGTTTGGGGCCGAACGGCCCGCGCGGGCGGCGATCCATCGGGCGATGGATCTCCCCCGGGAGGGTGATGCCGCGCACCACTTCCGCGGGGGAGGGTGGTGAGTGAGTTC
>NZ_JBFAPC010000070.1:0-28187 GCF_040675535.1 Patulibacter sp. NPDC049589
CCGTCCCCCGCGGCCGCGACCATGCCGGCCTCGCGCCGCCGGCTCCGGGGCCCGCGCCGCGCGAGCGCCACGGCGACCGCGACCGCCAGGACGATCACGACGACCAGCAGCACGCGCCAGAGCACCCCGCCGAGCCCGAGCGGGTCGACGCTGAAGTCGAGGTCCGCGTCGTCGCCGTCCCGGATCGCGTCCTCGGCGACCTTGCGCAGCTCCCGGGCCCGGCGCTGCTCGGCCGGGGACGGGGCGGCCACGGCCGGCCCGACGGCGTCGCGCGCGGCGGCCGTAACCCCGGGCGCGGGTGTGATGTCGGCGTCGACGAAGGCGGACGCGATCCGAGGCGCGTCGGCGGCGGACGGCGACGACGCGACGGCCGCCGGCATCGGAGCCACCAGGCCGGCGAGCAGGACCAGCGCGAGCGCCACCGCCCTCCACCGCCGGGCGGCCGTCCACCCGACGGCGACGGCCGCCGAGGACCCGCGACCGGCCCGGGCGCCCGCCTCCCCCTCCCCCGCGCGGCGCCCGGTCACGCGCCCCTCAGCTCGTCGGCGGGTCGCCGCTGCCGCGGCCCCAGCGCTCCTCGGCGTCGGACGGGGTGCCCGGGTCCGGCAGCCCCCCGAGGCCGGCGCCGGACGTCGGGGGCGGGTCCTGCGCGGCGGGCGCGGCCCAGCCCGACGAGGACGACGGCGCGACGGGGGCCTCCGTCGCGTCCCAGCGGCGGACGGCGGGGTCCGCGGGCGGGGCGTCCGCCGGGCCGGGCGCGCCCATCGCGCCGGCGGCGGCCCACAGGTCGGCGGTGTCGCGGCCGGCGAGCGTGCGGTACGAGACGACGATCGGGGCGATGAACCCGGCGGTGAAGACCACGCCGAGGATCGAGGAGACGATGACGTAGGGGATCGCGGCGACGACGCCGGCCTCGTCGCTGATCGAGGAGACGGCGGAGAACAGCAGGCTCAGGAGCAGGCTGACGACGCTCGAGACGACCATCACGACGATCCCGACGAGCACGAGGATCCCGAAGAGGACCCAGAACCGGCCCTTCGACAGGACGAACGCCCGCTTGAACGAGCCGAGACCGGCGTGCTCGCTGAGGTGGACGACGGGCCAGAGGAGGACGCGGACGCCGAGCCAGATCAGGAACGCGAAGGCGGCGATCCCGACGAGCACGGCCAGCGCGCCGGCTGCGAGCGAGAAGAGGTAGACGACGATGATCACGCCGATCAGCACGAGCGTGGCCGCGATCGTGAAGACGATGCCCAGGCCGAAGAGCTTCGGGGTCTCGCGCAGCCCGTCGCACATGGCGGGGCGGAGCTTCAGGTGCTCGCGGCCCTCGAGCGCGCGGTCGGCCCCGCGGACCACCGAGACCGTGGCGGCCATGACGAACCACACGTAGACGACCAGGGCGATCAGGCCGAGGACGATGATCGTCGCCAACTGCCCGTCGGTGAAGTCCGGGACCTCGTGGACCCCGAGGGTGCTGTCGCCGAAGATCGTGGAGTCGCGCCCCTCCTCGAGGTGCGTCGCCACGTCGCCGACGGCGAAGTAGCCGATGAGGACGAGCAGCAGTGCGAACAGCAGCGGCACGATGTTGAGGACCAGCTGCGGGAGCAGCAGTGCACGCGGGTGGTGCCGCAGGAGCGCGAAGCCGCGATCCATGGTGACCCCGACCGGTAGGGGTGGCGACTGCTGCTCAGGGGTGCTCACGACGGGGACCTCCACACGGGTTGGCCCGGCGCACCCTAGCCGAGCCACCGGACCGGGGCGACCGGTGCGGCCGGACCTCCGAGGTCACCCCGATGGCGCCGCGCCGCTCGATCAGGCGCCGGGCCGACGCACCGGCCGGGCCCTCAGTCCTCGTCCCGGACCTCGTGGGCGTCGTCGACCTCGACCGGCGGCGGCCGGAACTGGACGATCGCCGTCGTGCGGGTGCCGTGGTACGGGACCAGCTCGTTGCGCTTGCGGAGCTTGTCGATCTCGACCTGCATCTCGGCGCGCAGGGTGTCGCGCATCTCGACGGTCTCGCGCTGCAGCTGGACGAGGCGCTCGGCGGCCTGGGCGTAGCGGCGCTTCTCGCGCTCGAGCTCGACCTCGAGCGCCAGCACGCGCTCGACCCCGGCCAGGTTCAGGCCGAGGTCGTTGGTCATCTGCTGGATCCGGCGCAGCCGCTCGACGTCGCTGTGGCTGTAGAGCCGCGTGCCCTTCGGCGAGCGCTTCGGCTCGATCAGGCCGCGGGACTCGTACATGCGCAGGGTCTGCGGGTGCATCTCCGCCAGCTCGGCGGCGACGGAGATCATGAAGACCCCGCGGTCGGCGTCGACCTCGATCGAGGTCGACGTGACGCGCACCGCCGCGCGGCGGCCGGTCCGCCCGCGGGCGGCGCCGCCCGTCGTGTCGTCGTCGGTCGCGTCCATCGGTCACTCCTCCGCGAAGAGCCGGTCGCGGGCCGCGGCCGGGAACAGCTCCGCGAACTGCTTGGCGGCGTCGCGCTGCTCGTCCGTGGACGGCTGCGGGACCTCGATCACGAAGCGGTAGCGGATGTCCCCGCGCCCGCCGCCGCCGAGCCGCGGCGGGCCCTCGCCGCGCAGGCGCTGGAGCGTGCCGTGCTTCGTGCCCGGCGCGACGCGGAGCTTCTTGCGCCCGTCGAGCGTCGGGACCTCGACGTCGGCGCCCTGCACCGCCTCGGCGATCGACAGCGGGACGGTGACCTCGACGTCGTCGCCGTGGCGCTCGAAGACGTCGGAGTCCGCCACGTGCGTGATCACGAAGAGGTCACCCGGGGGCCCGCCCCCGCGGCCGGCCTGGCCCTTGCCGGCGAGCCGCACGCGCGAGCCCTCCTTGACGCCCGGCGGGACGTTCACGCGGTAGCGCTTGGTCGTGTGGACCGCGCCCTCGCCCGCGCAGGTCGGGCAGGGGTCCTCGATGATCGTGCCGGCGCCGTGGCAGCGCGAGCACGGCTGGCTGATCGAGAACAGGCCCTGGCCCTGGGACTCGACGCCCCGGCCCTGGCAGCGCGGGCAGACGATCGGGCTGGTGCCCGGCTTGGCGCCGGTGCCCGCGCACGTGCCGCACGGCGAGGCCGTGCGGACGCTCAGCGGCACCTGGGCGCCGTCGATCGCCTGGCGGAACGACAGGGTGACCTCGGCCTCGACGTCGCGGCCGCGCTGCTGCGCGCCGCCGGGTCGGGCCCCGCCGGTGCGGCTCTGGCGGCCGGTGCGGCCCCCGAAGACGTTGCCGAGCAGGTCCCCGATCCCGGAGTCGCCGAAGTCGAACCCGGCGCCCCCGGTCGAGAACGCGCCGCCCAGCCCGCCGAACGCGCGGGCCTTGTCGTACTCCTTGCGCTTGTCGGCGTCGGAGAGGACGTCGTGCGCGGCGGAGACCTGCTTGAACCGCTCCTCGGCCGCGGTGTCCCCCGGGTTGCGGTCCGGGTGGTACTCGCGGGCGAGCTTGCGGTACGCCTTCTTGATCTCGTCGGGCGTCGCCTTCTTGTCGACGCCGAGGACCGCGTAGAGGTCGGGGCCGTTGTCCTGTCTGGTGCTCATTCAGTCGTTCTCTCGGCGGCGGCGCGTCAGCCCGCCACGACGACCTTCGCTGCGCGGAGGACATCGTCGCCGCGACGGTACCCCGCCTGGTAGACGGCGAGGATGGTGCCCGGGGGCGTGCCCTCGGGCGCGGGCTGCTGCGTCAGCGCCTCGTGGGCGTGCGGGTCGAACTGCTCGCCCGTCGGGTCGTACGCCTCGATGCCGGCCTGCGACAGCGCGGCGTGGATCTCGCGGTGGACGATCCGCAGGCCCTCGACGAGCTGCGCGTCGTGGCCCGGGACCTCGGGCTGGGCCGCGTCTTGATCCACGTGCGCGAGCGCGCGGTCGAGGTTGTCGAGCGCCGGGAGCAGCTGCTTGGCGAGCTTCGCGATCCCGCGGGCCTCGCCCGCCGCGGCGTCGCGGCGGGCGCGCTTGCGCACGTTGTCGAGCTCGGCCACGGACCGCACGTAGCGGTCCTTCCAGTCGGGCTCCTCCTCGACGACGGGCTCGGCGTCGAGGGCGGCCTCCGCCGCCGCCTCGTCGGCGGACGACTGGTCCGCGTTCGCGGCGGCGTCCTCGGCCGAGGCCTCGGCCCCGGGGCCGGCCGGATCGCCGGCGCCCGGGCCGTCGACCAGCGCGTCGCCGTCGACGTCACCCGGCGTCGAGCCGTCGTCGGGGGTGTTGCGCCCCGTGCCGGCCGCCCCGCCGTCGGCGGGGATCGGTCGGTCGGTGGACGCGCCGGTCCCGGTGCCCGTGGGCGCCGGGACGGGCTCGTGGTCGCGCTGCTCTTCGGTCATCGCGTGCTCCTGCGGATCGGTCGGGACGAAGGGCCGGGGCCTACTTCTCGTCCACGACCTCGGCGTCGACGACGTCCTCCTCGTCGGAGTCGGCCGCCGGCCCGGCGCCGTCGGCACCGCCGGCGTTCTCCGCCTGGGCGCGCTGGTAGAGCTGCTCGGAGACCTTGTGGAAGGCCTGCTCGAGCGCCTCGCGCTTGGCGGTGATCTCGGCGGCGTCGTCACCCTCGAGCGCGGTGCGCACGGCGGTGATGGCGTCCTCGATCTCCTTGCGGGAGGTCTCGTCGACCTGGTCGCCCAGGTCGGCGAGCTGCTTCTCCGCCTGGTACGCGCCCTGCTCGGCCACGTTGCGGGCCTCGGCCAGCTCGCGCGCCTTCTTGTCGGCCTCGGCGTTCGCCTCGGCGTCGGAGACCATCGACTGGATCTCCTCGTCGGAGAGCCCGCCCCCGGCCTTGATCTCGATCTTCTGCTCCTTGCCGGTGCCCAGGTCCTTCGCGGACACGTTGAGGATGCCGTTGGCGTCGATGTCGAACGTGACCTCGACCTGCGGCACGCCGCGGGGCGCCGGCGGGATGCCCGTCAGCTGGAACTTGCCGAGCGACTTGTTGTAGCTCGCCATCTCGCGCTCGCCCTGGAGCACGTGGATCTCGACCGACGGCTGGTTGTCGTCCGCCGTCGAGAAGATCTCGCTCTTGCGGGTCGGGATCGTGGTGTTGCGCTCGATGAGCTTCGTCATCACGCCGCCCTTGGTCTCGATGCCGACCGTGAGGGGGGTCACGTCGAGCAGCAGGACGTCCTTGACGTCGCCCGAGAGCACGCCGGCCTGGACGGCCGCGCCCACGGCGACGACCTCGTCCGGGTTGACGCCGCGGTGCGGCTCCTTGCCCGTGAGCTCCTTGACCTTCTCCTGCACCGCCGGCATGCGGGTCATGCCGCCGACGAGCACGATGTGGTCGATGTTCGACGCGCCCTTCTCCTTGGCGTCGTCCATCGCCTGACGGACCGGCGCGACCAGGCGGTCGAGCAGCGAGCCGGCGAGCTCGGTGAGCTTCGCACGGGTCAGGCGGACGTCGAGGTGCTTCGGCCCGGAGGCGTCGGCGGTGATGAACGGCAGGTTGATCTGCGTCTCCTGCGCGGAGGACAGCTCGATCTTCGCCTTCTCGGACGCCTCGAACAGCCGCTGCAGGGCCATCGGGTCGTTCTTCAGGTCGATGCCCTGGTCCTTCTTGAACTCGCCCGCGAGCCAGTCGACGATCGTCTTGTCGAAGTTGTCGCCGCCGAGGTGGTTGTCGCCGGCGGTCGACTTGACCTCGAAGACGCCGTCGCCGATCTCGAGCACGGACACGTCGAACGTGCCGCCGCCGAGGTCGAAGACGAGGATCGTCTGGTCGGACTCCTTGTCGAGGCCGTAGGCCAGCGACGCGGCGGTCGGCTCGTTGATGATGCGCTTGACGTCGAGGCCGGCGATCTTGCCGGCGTCCTTCGTCGCCTGACGCTGATCGTCGTTGAAGTACGCCGGGACCGTGATGACGGCGCCGTCGACGGTCTCGCCCAGGTACGCCTCGGCGTCGGCCTTGAGCTTCGCCAGCGTGATCGCCGAGACCTCCGGCGGGCTGTACTGCTTGCCCTCGGCCTCGATGCGGGCGTCGCCGTTGGCGCCGGCGACGACCTTGTACGGGACCATCGACTCCTCCTCGCGCACCTCGGCCTCCTTGCGGCCCATGAAGCGCTTGACGGAGGAGATGGTGTTCGTCGGGTTCGTGACGGCCTGGCGCTTGGCCACGGCCCCCACGAGGCGCTCGCCCTTCGCGAACGCGACGACGGACGGGGTGGTGCGGCCGCCCTCGGAGTTCTCGATGACGGTCGGCTCGCCGCCCTCGAGGACGGCCATGCACGAGTTGGTCGTGCCCAGGTCGATACCGATGATCTTGCCCATAAGTGCTCCTGCTCCCAGCCGGGGACTGCGTGAAATCTGAGTGGGAGTATGGCAGATCTTCGTATTTTCGCAATGCAGGTGATGCTCAGCGCAGCGGATGCAGGAAGAACGCGGGTAGAGATCCGGACGGTCGATGACATCGATGGGCCCACCCGCTCCGGCAGCCGCCCCCGAAGGCACAGACGCCCACCCCGGCAGCCCCCTCCCCGACGGCCAAGCGCGCACCGCCACCGGCATGGCCGCGACGCGGTCGGAGGCGTGGCGGTCACGAAATTGTCACCAGTCGCCGCCCGGCCGCGGCGTCTTTACATATGAACGAGCCGCCCTTGAGGCGAGCCTCGTCGTCCACCCGTCCACCTGTGTTCCGCCCGAAGGAGGCACCCATGAAATACATCCGCCACAAGCGCTCGCGCTCCGCGAGTGCGGCCGCCGCAGGCTGCGTCGCCGCGCTCGCGCTCGCCCCGGCCGCTCACGCCGATACCGCCGTCTTCTACGAGGGCAACCTCACAAACAGCCAGGGGGTGGGGTCGCCGTACTTCGTCTACCTCAGCGAGGTGTCCGCGCGTCAGCTCAGCACCGGCGGGAAGGCTTGCGTGACCGCTCGCAACACCGCTGGGGGGTTCGTCGGCTCCCCGGACTGCGTGAGCACCTACAACGCCGTTGCCGTCCACCCCTACTGCAGTTGCGAGCTCCGCCAAGGGTACGTCTTCAACGGTACGACGAGCACATTGTCGGTCCGTGCTCGATACGACTTCTCCTGATCCCGCGGCACCTGACAACCACGTCCCACCGGAACTACGATGACCAAGAACAAGATCGCTCTCATGGGCCTCGCCACAGCCGCGGTCGCCGCGGGCGCGACGACGGCCGTCGTCGCCCAAGCCGACTCCGACGCGCGGGCGCAGGCCCCGCTCGTCCGACCCGCGCTTGCCATCCTGAAGAACGCCCCGACCGAACCGTCCGCACGGCTGGGCAGCGCCGTCGGCAATCCCGACTTGGCCGACTTCGGCCTCCACACCGGCGACACGCGATCGGTCCGCAGCGGGACCTGGGCGATCGTCCCCGGTGACCGCGGTGCGTGCTTCGAGACCCCCACCGGCAAGCTCGGCTGCGGCCCCAACGACCAGCTCCGCGCCGGAGGAGCCGGGTTCGGCGTCTGGACGCCGAGGATGAACCCCGATGCGAAGGTCAAGCGCAACGCGGACGGTACCGAGACGGTCGTCAACGCGATCGCCGTGCGTGGGCCCGCGAGCTACGCCGGCATCGTCCCCGACGACGTCGCGCGCGTCGTCACCCGAAACGCTGCCGGAGAGACAGTGGACACCGCACCCGCCCGCGACAACGTCGTCGACCTCACGATCAACGATGTCGCGGGAATCATCGACGTCGCCACCGTCCGCCGCGACGGCTCGATCGCACGCGTCGAGCCGGGGCCCGCCCAGTGGAACCGGAAGTAACGCGCACCGGGACATAGTCTGCCATCCGGGGGCCGGACGAGGTCGCCGACGACGTGGCGTCCCGCCGCGACGACGCACCCCGTACGCGCCAACCTTCGCGTCCGCGACGCAGCCCGGATCTCCTGTTCAGCACGGACGATCCGCCGCGCCGGGCCGCGGAGGACCCGCCGTGCGACCCGCCGGACCGTGCGATGCTGCCGCGCCGATGGTCGACGACTTCGATCTGGACGCCGCCGAGCTCCGTGCCGGCGGAGCGGACCTGCCCCGGTTCGTCGAGGTCCTGGCCGCCAAGCTGGAGGACACGCTGCCGCAGAACACGGTCGTGGAGCGGCGGTCGGTGCGCTTCCTCTCCCGCGAGAAGCAGGTGGCGTCGATCGACGTGACGCTCGGCGACGACGGCTTCGGCCTGCGCCGGGACGGCGCCCGCGTCGTCACCGTCCGGCGGAAGGTCGTGCGCGGGATCACCATCCGCAACGACGAGCTCCCGGTCGCCGACTGGGTCACCGGCCTCGGGGCGGCGATCGCCCGCGAGGCCGGCGAGTCCAGCGCCGCGCACGTCGCGCTCTCCGGACTGCTCGGCTGACATGGGCTTCCTCCGGCGCATCCTCGGCGACGACGACGCGCCCGCGCCGGACGGGACGCCCGGCCCGAGCCGCGAGGAGCGCAAGGCCCGCGACCAGGCCGCCGAGGCCGAGCGCGAGACGTCGACCCGGCAGCTCGAGGCCGGCGGCCTGCCCGTCCACGCCGAGCGGCGCCTGCGCGAGCTGCGCGCCGACCGCGAGGGCCGCGCCACGGGCGACACGTTCTTCACCTCCGACCTCACCGTCAACGAGTTCGCGTTCTGCGACCTCGACGAGCTGCGCCCCATCACGCAGGTGATGGGCTCCTCGGTGTACCACGTCGGCTTCCAGTGGATGCCGTCCTACCGCAGCTGGGGCTCGTCGCAGGAGCTCTCGACGGTCTCGCACGCGTGGAACGAGGCGCGGCGCCTCGCGCTGGACCGCTTGGCGCAGGAGGCGCGCCTGGCCGGTGCGCACGCGGTCGTCGGGGTCCGCCTCCGGCGCTCGGCCCACGCCTTCGCGGCCGACGGCGTCGAGTGGATCGCCACCGGGACCGCCGTCGCGGTGCCCGGGATCCCCGTGCCCGCGGACCCGCCGATCTGCGACCTCAGCGCCCAGGACTTCTGGAAGCTGCGCCAGGCCGGGTACGCCCCGGTCGGCGTGATCGGCCACACGACCTCGTTCTACATCGTCGCGTCCGTCCAGACCCAGCGCGCGATGCAGGGCGGCCGGTTCTTCGGCGGCGCCCGCAACCAGGAGCTCGGCGACTTCACGCAGGGCATGTACGACGCCCGGGAGCTGGCCATGCGCAGCGTCCGGCAGCAGGCGAACGCCCTGGACGCCCACGGCCTCGTCGGCGTGACGATCGAGCAGACGCACCGCGTCCACAAGGTCAGCACCGGCAACGACACCGAGCGCGAGGACCTGATCGTGGACTTCCACGTGCTGGGCACCGCGATCGGTCGTCCCGGCGGCGCGATCGTGCCGCCCGCCGCCGCGACGACGACGGTGTGGCTGTGAGGCCCGCCGTCCGCCACGCCGCGGTGCGGCACCGCATCCCCCCTTCCGACGGTCGGCACGGCGCCGGCCCCACCGATCCCTCCCTCCGCACCCGTTCCCAGGAGCCCCAGCGATGAGCCAGCCCTACGACCCGAACTCGCTCGACGGCGTGCCGCAGCACGGGCGCGAGCGCCTGGAGCAGAACCGTCGCGGCCTGTTCACGTCGGACCTGTCGGTCAACGAGTTCCTCCTCGTCAAGCAGGCGGGGTTCGACCCGCTGGGCCTCGTCGTGGGCTCGTCGATCTACCACATCGGCTTCCAGCAGAGCTCGTGGAAGCAGAGCCAGGAGATGGAGGTCCTCTCCCAGGCGATGTACCACGCCCGCGAGCTGGCGATGACCCGGATGGAGGAGGAGGCCGACCAGCTCGGCGCCGACGGCGTCGTCGGCGTGCGGCTCGAGGTCGGCCGCTACGACTGGGGCGAGAACATGGCGGAGTTCATCGCGATCGGCACGGCGATCAAGCACCGCGACGGCGACCTGCACCGCGCGCCGAACGGCCGGCCGTTCACGTCCGACCTGTCGGGCCAGGACTTCTGGACCCTGCTGCAGACCGGGTACCGCCCCGTCGGCCTGACGATGGGCACCTGCGTCTACCACGTGGCCCACCGCGGGATGTTCCAGGCGATGAAGCAGGCCGGGCAGAACGTCGAGCTGACGAACTACACCCAGGCGCTCTACGACGCCCGCGAGCTGGCGATGGAGCGGATGCAGGCCGAGGCCGAGGCCGCCCAGGCCGCGGGCATCGTCGGCGTCCGCCTGCACGAGCGCAGCCACGGCTGGGGCTCGCACGTCATCGAGTTCTTCGCGATCGGCACGGCGATCGTGCCGGTCAGCGACGACCACACGATCCCGCCCCCGACGACGGTGCTGCCGCTCACCGGGTGAGAGCGCGAGGCCGCGGTCGGTTGAGGCTCGCCGCCGAGGCGGCGGCCGGTGGGACCCGCTGGAGCACGACGACGCTGACCTGGCCATCGATGGCCACCAGCGGTACGATCGACGCGTGCGCATCGGGATCGCTGAGGCCAAGACGCAACTCTCCAAGCTCGTCGCGCGGGCGGAGGCCGGCGACGAGGTCGTCATCACCCGCGCCGGCCGGCCCGCCGTCCGCCTGGTCCCCGAGCCGGCGAGGCGCCCGATCTCGGAGGCGTTCGGGAGCTTGCGGGGCGAGATCTGGATGGCCGACGACTTCAACGAGTTCGGCGAGGACCTCCAGCGCGACTTCGGGCTGCTCGACGACGAGTGAGGTTCCTCCTCGACACCCAGGTGGTCGTCTGGTTGTTCGACGACGCGCCGCCGCGCCTTCCGCCGGCGGTCGCGACGCTGATCCGCGAGCCCTCCGCCGACGTCCTGCTCAGCGCCGTCGTCCTCTGGGAGATCGCCATCGAGTCGTCGCTCGGCAAGCTCACCGTCCGGCCGGACTTCCGCGAGCACGTCGCGTCCTTCGACTTCGCGCCGCTCCCGGTCACGGACGTCCACGCCTGGGCGGTCCGCGACCTGCCGTTGCACCACCGCGACCCGTTCGACCGCCTGCTCGTCGCGCAGGCGCAGGTCGAGGGCGCGACGCTCGTCAGCGCCGCCCCGGCGATGCAGCGCTACGACGTCCCGGTGCTCTGGGACGACGCACCGCCGGGCGGCTGACCTCCCCGGACCCCGTGCTCCGGGACCGGGCGCCTGCCCTCCGCGGCCCCCGCCCCGGCCCCTACCAGGGCGCCTGCTCGTAGTCCTTGAGGAAGCAGCCGTGGACGTCCTCGCCGGCCTCGCCGCGGACGATCGGGTCGTAGACGCGGGCGGCGCCGTCGACGAGGTCCAGCGGGGCGTGGAAGCCGACCTCGGCCAGGCGCATCTTCTGCGGGTGCGGGCGCTCGTCGGTGATCCAGCCGGTGTCGACGGCGGTCATCAGGATGCCGTCCTGCTCGAGCATCTCCCGCGCGCTCGTCCGCGTGAGCATGTTCAGTGCGGCCTTCGCCATGTTCGTGTGCGGGTGCCCGGAGCCCTTGTACCAGCGACCGCCGAACTGGCCCTCCATCGCGGAGACGTTGACGATGTAGGTCCGGCGCGCCGGCGACGCGGCCAGGGCGGCGCGCAGGCGGGTGACGAGGATGAACGGCGCCGTCGCGTTGCAGAGCTGGACCTCGAGCATCTCCATCGCGTCGACCTCGCCGACGTTCTGGACCCAGGAGTTCGTGTCGTGCAGGTCGGGCACCAGGCCGCCGGCGTCGATCGCCGTACCGGCCGCGATCCGCGCGGGCGTCGCCGAGCGGGCCTCGAGCGCCATCGACGAGACCAGGGCGGGCGTCGGGGTCCAGTGGTCGCCGGTGGACTCCGCCAGTGCGGTCGGGCGCACGTCGCCGGGGCGGCCGAGCGTCATCACGTCGGGGATCCGGCCCTCCGGCAGCGCGGCGGCCTCCGCCTCGGCGAGCAGCGCGTAGGACTCGGCCGAGCGCCGCACCGTCTGCGCCGCGTTGTTGATGAGGATGTCCAGCGGGCCGCGGGCGGCGACCTGGTCGGCCAGCGCGGTCACCTGCGTGGGGTCGCGCAGGTCCAGCCCGACGACGTGCAGGCGGTCGATCCACTCGGCGCTGTCCTCCATCGCGGTGAAGCGGCGGACGGCGTCGCGCGGGAAGCGCGTGGTGATCGTCAGGTCCGCGCCGTCGCGCAGCAGGCGCAGCGCGATGTACATGCCGATCTTCGCCCGGCCGCCGGTCAGCAGCGCGCGCTTGCCGGTGAGGTCCGTGCGGGCGTCGCGCCGGGCGTGGTTCTTCGCCGCGCAGGGCGGGCAGAGCTGGTGGTAGAAGGCGTCGACCTCGCGGTACCCCTGCTTGCAGACGTAGCAGGCGCGGTCCTCCAGGAGGACGCCCGCGATGGCGCCCTTGGCCTCGGAGACGAGCGGCAGGCCCTGGGTCTCGTCGTCGATCCGGCCGGGTGCGCCCGTGGCCGTCAGCTGGGTGATGGCCTCGTCGTGGGCGACGATCGCGGCGCGCCGCTCGGAGCGGCGGCGCCTCCGGACCGTCTTGTAGATCTTCGACGTCGCGCGCTGGATCGCGAGCGCGTCGGCGTGGTCCTCCCCGAGCGCCTCGGCCTGCGCGAGGACCTTCAGGCAGATCGCCAGCTCCGCGGGATCGATCGCCAGGGACGGGTCCACGGGCGTCGCGTCCGTGCCGTCCTCGTCCTCGATCTCCTGCGTCATCGTCGCGCCCGTCATACCGCGTTTCCCACCGTCGAACCGTCGCCGCCGCGGGTGCGGGGCGACCCACAAGGGTACGGACCTCGGCCCGAGGCGTCGCGGGACGCACCGGCCGGGGCGGCGGCGGACCCGAGAGGCGGGACCGGACCGGTGCCGCGCATCGTCGAGAACCCCGCCGTCGCGCCAATTTATCTAATTCCTATTGGATATCGGTTATTTTGAACGGCTCTCCCGAACCCGTCGCAGGAGCACCGCATGCCGACCACCCCGCTCTCCCCCACCGATCCGCTCCGCTTCGCCTACTGGGTGCCGAACGTCTCCGGCGGCCTCGTGATCTCGAAGATCGAGCAGCGCACGTCGCACGAGTACGACTACAACAAGCAGCTCGCCGTCATCGCCGAGCGCGCGGGCTTCGACTACGCGCTCTCGCAGGTCCGCTACACCGCCAGCTACGGCGCCGAGAAGCAGCAGGAGTCCACGAGCTTCAGCCTGGCGCTGGGGCTGGCGACCGAGCGGCTGAAGATCATCGCCGCGGTCCACCCCGGCCTCTGGCAGCCCGCCGTGCTGGCCAAGCTCGTCGCGACCGCCGACAACATCACGAACGGCCGCTTCGCCGTCAACGTCGTCTCGGGCTGGTTCAAGGACGAGTTCACCGCGATCGGCGAGCCGTGGCTCGAGCACGACGAGCGCTACCGCCGCTCCGCCGAGTTCATCCAGGCGCTGCGCGAGATCTGGACGAAGGATCAGGCGAACCTCGCCGGCGACTTCTACCGCCTGCGCGACTACAACCAGCAGCCCAAGCCGCACGCCGTGGAGGGCCGCCCGCACCCGGAGATCTTCCAGGGCGGCAACTCGACTGCCGCGCGCGAGAACGGCGGCCGCTACGCCGACTGGTACTTCTCCAACGGCAAGGACTTCGACGGCGTCTCGGAGCAGGTCGCCGACCTGCGCCGCATCGCCGCCGAGGCCGGCCGCACCGACGGCCCGAAGTTCGGCCTCAACGGCTTCGTCATCGTCCGCGACTCCGAGAAGGAGGCCAAGGACACGCTGCGCGAGATCGTCGAGAAGGCCGACCGCCCGGCCGTCGAGGGCTTCGGCGGCGCCGTCACCCAGGCCGGCGCGTCGACGGGCGACAAGCAGGGCATGTGGGCGGACTCGACGTTCGAGGACCTCGTCCAGTACAACGACGGTTTCAAGACCCGCCTGATCGGCACCGCCGAGCAGGTCGCCGAGCGCATCGTCGAGTACAAGAAGCTCGGCGTGAACCTCAACCTCCTCGCCTTCCTGCACTTCCAGGAGGAGGTCGAGTCGTTCGGCAAGGACGTCCTGCCGATCGTCCGCGAGCTCGAGGTGCAGAACGGCCTGGACCCCGCCGCCGTGCCGGACCCGCTCGAGGGTCTGACGGTGCCGGTCCCCGTCTGAGCGGCTCCGCGCCGCCCAGACCCGAACGCCCGGCGCCGCCCCCACGTGGGCGGCGCGCCCGACCCGACAGACTGGAGCGCGATGAGCGCCGCCGAGACCACGACCGTCCCGGTCCTCCGCACCGACGAGGAGGCGATCGCCGCCGCCACCGCGCTGGCCGGCGAGCTGCGCCCCGGCGCGATCGAGCGCGACCGCGCCGGCGGGGTCCCGCGCGCGGCCCTCGCGGCGCTGGACCGCAGCGGCCTGATCGGGATCACGGTGCCGCGTGCGCACGGCGGCGCCGAGGTCTCGCACGTGACCCTCGCCGAGGTGATCCGCCTGATCGCGGCGGCCGACCCGGCGATCGCGCAGGGCCCGCAGGGGCACTTCCTCTTCGTCGACGTCCTGCGGCAGCTCGGCACACCCGATCAGCAGGCGCGCGTCTTCGCCGACGTCCTCGCCGGACGGCGGCTGGGCAACGCCCTGGCCGAGCGCGGCACCAAGCACGCGATGGCCCTGCAGACGACGCTGTCGCGGGGCGGGGCGGCCGGAGCCGACCGGACCGCGGGCGGCGACACGGGCGGCGCCGGGGGCCTCGTCCTCAACGGCCGCAAGTACTACTGCACCGGGGCCGCGACGTCCCACCGCATCGCGGTCACGGCCGTCGACGACGCCGGCGACGTCGTCGCGGCCTTCGTCCTGCGCGACGGCCCGGGCGTCACCGTCGAGGGGGACTGGGACGCGATGGGTCAGCGCGCCACCGCCAGCGGCACCACGACGCTGGAGGACGCGCCGGTGGAGGAGGACCTCGTCCTGCCCTACGGGACCGCCTACGCCGGCCCCCAGCTGCTCGGCGCCCGGGCGCAGCTCGTCCACGCGGCGATCGAGGTCGGGATCGCCGGCGGGGCGTTCGCCGACACCGTGACGTTCGTGCGGGAGAGGAGCCGCCCGTACTTCGAGGCCGCGGGCGCGGGCTACGAGCGCGCGGTCGACGACCCGCACGTCCTGCACCGCACCGGCGAGCTGTCGGCGCGCCTGCACGCGGCCGAGGGGCTCCTGGAGCGCGCCGGGCGCGTGCTCGACGGGCTCCCCCACGTCCCCGCGACGCGCGCGGAGGCGGCCACGGGCTCGCTCGCCGTCGCGGAGGCGAAGGCGTTCGGGTCCGAGGCCGCCGTCGCGATCGCCAGCGAGCTGTTCGCGCTGACGGGCGCGAGCGCGACCGACGAGCAGCACGACCTGCACCGCCACTGGCGCAACGCGCGGACCCACTCGGTCCACGACCCGATCCGCTGGAAGTACCACCACGTCGGGGCGGGGATCCTCGCCGACGCGGCGCCCCCGAACCACGGGCAGATCTGACCCGAGCCGGGTGGGCGCCGGTCCGGGCAGGGCGTCCGGCGTCCCGCGGGAGTCGGTCGGTGTGGCGGCCGCGACGGCCGTCGGGCCGGGCGCTGCGACGGTCGCGCCCTCCCGGGCGACGAGCGGTGCGGCGGCCCCTGGCGCACCGCCGCTATCGTGGCCGCCCGTGAGCTTCGACGATCTCGTCCGCCGCGCCGGCGATCGCCTGGCCCGTCCCGCCTCGCGCCGGCAGTTCGTCGGTGCCGTCGGCATCGGCACCGCCGCGGTCGCCTCGGGCGGGCTGCTCGGCTGCGGCGACGACGACTCCAAGAGCGCTCCGCGCAAGCGCCGGATCCCGTTCCAGAACGAGGACTTCCGGTCCGTCGCCGCGGACGCCGTGCCGTCCGGCGCCGTCGGCCAGGACGCCGTCGCGGTCTGCTACTCGCCCTACGTCGTCGTCGCGACCGAGGCGAGCACGAAGCGCGAGGGCAAGACCGGCGTCGCCGTCCGCAAGGGCCCGCACCCCGACGCCGAGATCGTCCTCACCAACGAGGGCGACGAGGTCTTCGTCCACGAGGGCGGCCACTTCGCCCGACAGAGCGACCGCGAGGCCCCGGGCTGCGCGTCACCGCCGCTGCGCAAGCAGATCGACGGCTGGATCTGGGGCTACCCCGGCCACGACGTCCGGTCGAAGAAGAGCGGCTGGATCCCGCTGGAGATCGGCGGGAAGGTCTACACGCGGTCGTCCCCGGACTACCGCGACCAGCCGAAGAACGACGGCTTCCTCTGCGGCCCGGCGCGCAAGGACTTCGACTGCCGCGACGCGGTCGCGTCGCAGAAGGCGTGCGGCCACGACGACTGCGGCGGACCGCCGCTGGACGACATCCGCTGCCGCGCGACCCCGCTGCGGCGCCGCGTCCGCCAGGCCATCAGCCGCAAGGCCTCGAACTTCGAGGACTACTACCTGCGCCTGTCCTTCAACTCGACCGCGTTCGGCTGGGTCGAGCCCGGCGACGTCGTGGACGAGCTCTGCCGCCGCTCCGCCCCCTCCTACGGCGTCTGCTGCGTCGAGTGGAGCTTCGTCGAGATCGTCCGCAGCGAGGCGCTGCCGAAGGGCACCCGCGGCTGGATGCTCGAGACCGGCCTCGCCCGCGAGGGGCGCAAGCCGCTGTCGCGCACCGGCGCGCCGGGCAACTTCCGCCGGGGCTGAGTCCCGGGGCCTCGGGGGCGGCGGGCCCCGCTCCCGGCGGCCAGGGCGCCGCCGACCGTCACCGGGACCGCGCGCCCGCCCCGCTCACAGCAGGAAGCGGTCCCCGAGCGACGCGGCGACTGCCAGGGCCGCGCCGAGGTCGCTGCGCGCCGCGACGCCGAGCTTGCGGAACGCGGCGGTCAGGTGCATCTCGACGGTGCGCGGGACGACCACGAGGTGCTCGGCGATCGACGCGTTGGTCAGGCCGTCGGCCGCCATCTGCGCGACCCGGAGCTCGGCGGGGGTCAGGGCGGCGGGGCCGCGGAGGACGTCGCTGCGCGGCCGGCCGCCGGCCGCGACCAGCGCCGCCCGCGCCTGCGCCGCCGACCGTGCCGCGCCGCAGCGCACCGCCAGGTCCAGCGCGTCGCGCAGCGGCTCCCGGGCGTCCTCGTGGCGGTCGAGACGGGCGAGCTCCCGGCCGATGGCCATCCGCGCCCGGACCCGCGCCGCGGGGTCGGCGACGGCGTCGACGAGCTCGGCGACGTGCTCCAGCCGGGCGAGGCGGGTGCTCTGCGGGGTGATCGTCGCCGCCGCCAGCACCGCGATCGCGAGGGCGCGCGGCAGGCCGACGAGCCGGGCGTTGCGGAGCTCCTCGGCGACGAGCCGACGCGCCTCGAGGTCCTCGCCGTCGGCGTGGAGGAGCAGCGCGAGGCTCGAGCGCCAGGGCAGGAACCCCGGGTGCTCCATCCCGGCCGCCGCGAGCCGGGCGCCGCCCTCCCGCAGGTCGGCGACGGCCTCCGGCCGACGGCCCTGGGCCTCGCGCAGCAGGGCGCGGCTGACCAGGACGGCGTTGCCGGCGCAGTCGTCGGGGAGCGCGCCGTCGAGGCCGGCCCGCACGAGCGCCGCCTCGGCGTCGTCCACCCGGTCGCGCTCGAGGAACCCTTCGACCAGGGACGCCACGGCGAACCGGCCGTAGGAGCCGAGGCCCGCCTCGCGGGCCAGCGCCTCGGCCTCCTCGGCGTCGGCGAAGGCGGCGGCGAGCTCGCCGGACCTGCGGTGCAGGTTCGAGCGCACGGTGAGCGCCGAGACGAGGACGCCGACGTCCCCACGGTCCCGCGCCCCGGACGTGAGCGCCTCCAGGGCCCGGGCGGCGTCCGCCCGCTCGTCGGCCAGCACGAGCACCGCGGCCGCGTCGACGGCCGCGTGCGACGGCAGGGCCGACGGGCCCGTGACGTCGGGGCGCGCCAGCACGCGCCGGGCGACACCGACCGGGCGGTCGACCGGGGCCGCCCGCAGGACCTCCGCCAGCGCCGCGTCGACGAGCAGCGCGCACTCGGCGGGCGTCGTGCCGGCCGGCTCGGGAAGAGGGTCGCTAGGCGACGGCGGCACCATCGACGTCCGATCCTACGGTTCCGACGGCTGAGCGGTGCGGGATGCACGGCGTCCGTGACGCATCGCGATCGGGGGCGAGACCGGGACCAGGCACGCCGCATCCGCCCGTAGCGGCGGCGCGCCACGCCGGGCGCCCCGACCGGGCTGCCCGGCGCCGCGCCCGGCGCCGCGATGGCCGGTCACCCCACCGGCGCGTCGCGGGCGTCCGCGGTCCGGCGCGCGACGGCCCGCAGCCGCTCGAGCCCGTCGGGCCGGTCGATCGCGGCGACGATCCCGTCCGGCGAGATCCCGAGCATCGACGGCGTCGTCGGGCGCCGCAGCTCGCGGGGCAGGACGTCGACCGAGATCGCCGGGACGCCGGGGAGCGGGCGGCGACGCAGGTGCTCCGCGGCGTCGGCCTCGCGCAGCGCCAGGACGCTGACGAGCCGCACCGGGGGCCCCTCGTCCCGGAGCGCCTCGAGGTCCTCCTCGACCCCGACGCAGCCCGCGCAGCCCGGCGAGTGGAAGACGAGCAGCGTCCCGACGCCCTGCGGACCGCCGAGCTCGAGGACGAGGTCGCCGTCGGCCGGCGCCGAGCCGGGGAGCAGCCGGACGGTCGCCGTCGGGACGGGATCGCCCTCGGCGGCGTCCCAGTCGGGCGCCTCGTAGAGCGTTCCGCCGTCGAGCTCGTCGAGCCGCAGCCGCAGCTCGGCCGTCTGCCGCAGCGTCGAGAGCACGACGGCCACCAGCAGCGCGATCACGACCCAGCCGAGGACGGCGGAGACGACCCAGACGGTGCCGACGGACGCGACGAGCAGCGGAGCGGTCATCGGACGGCCTCGGTCGCGGCGACGGCCGGGGACGCCGGTCGGACCGGGGCGCGGGTCGCGGGGCCCGTCATCGGAGCTCCCCCGCGCCGGCCGCCCACGTGCGTCGCAGCGCCGCGGCCAGCTGCCACGCGCACGAGAGCCCGACGGCGACGGTCGCGCCCCCGGCGAGGTCGTCGGCCCCCAGGTCCCACGGCGCGGCGGGCGGCCAGGCGACGACGACCGCTGCGGCGACGACGAGCAGCCCGTTGCGCAGGAGCGCCTGGCCGGCGGGGGCGTCGCCGGCGCCCCCGAAGCAGTGGCAGGACGCGAGCGCGGCGGGGGCGCGGCGGGCGGCGACGCGGAGCGCGACCGTGAAGGCGACGAGCACGAGCGCGGCGACGACGGCCGCGACGCGCGGGACGACCCCCACGAGGAGGAGCGCCCCGAGCGCGAGCTCGGCGGCCGCCAGGGCGCGGGTCAGCGCGAACGCGGGGACGGTGGGCCGCAGCGCCTGGCGCAGGAGGACGACCATCCCGGCGGGGTCCCGCAGCTTGGCGGCTCCGGAGGCGAGGAAGACGCCGGCGAGCAGCAGCGACAGGGCCGCGGGCATCGGTCGAGGGTACCGCGGGGCGGCCGGCGACCCGGCGACCGGGTCGTGGTCGCTCGCCGCTCGTGCGGTGCGCGGGCGGGACGGCCGGGTCCTGGCCCCGCGCCGCTCGTGCGGTGCGCGGGCGGGACCTCCGCGCCGTGGTCCCTCGCCGCTCGTGCGGTGCGGTGGCGGGGCGGACGGCTACAGTCCCCGCGATGCAGGCCCCCGGTGATCGCCCCGGCCCCCCGTCGCCCGAGGATCCGGCGACACCGCCAGCCCGCGATCCCGCGGCGACCGACGCGGGCACGACCGGGGCCGGGCCGGGAGCAGTGGCCGCCCCGTCGGAGGCGACGGGCGCACCGGTCGCCGCGGGCTCCGGTGCCGGGGCGTCCCGTGGCGCGGAGGATGCCACCGGCGATCCGGAGTCGTCCGCCCCCGCAACCGACGACGCCGGCCGCACCGGCGGCACCCGCGCCGCCCTCGTGACCGCCGGCTCGCGCCGCCCGTGGCTCGTGGCGATCGCCCTCGTCGTCCTCGGCGGCCTGGTCCTGCGCCTGTGGGGCATCCGCTGGGGCCTGCCCTACGCGTACAACCTCGACGAGCGATCGCACTTCGTCCCGCGGGCGGTGGCGTACTTCCAGGACTCGTCCCTGGACCCCGACTACCAGCTCAACCCGTCCGGCCTGATCGAGTGGATCGCCGCGGCGCTCTGGATCTTCAAGGGCGGCAGCGACGGCGTCGTGAAGGCCTGGAACACCGACCCGGGCGCGATCTGGACGATCGCCCGCGTCTCCTCCGCGCTCCTGTCGACCGTCGCGATCGGCCTGATGTACGCGGCCGGCGCGCGGCTCTTCGACCGCCGGGTCGGCCTGCTGGCCGCCGCGATCCTCGCCTTCGCGTTCCTGCCGACGCACTACGGCCACCTGGCGCTCAACGACGGCCCGTCGCTCGCGGCGACCGCGCTGGCGCTGTTCGCGATCGCCGGGATCGTCCGCTACGGCCGCCGGCGAGACTACGCGCTGGCCGGCGCGGCGGTCGGCCTCGGCTTCGGGCTGAAGTACAACACCGCCTTCATCGCACTGCCGCTGCTGACCGCAGCGGCGATCCACGCCCTCGGCTGGCGCCCCGGCGACCTGCGCCCGGGCGCGCGCGGCGCGTACGCGCCGGAGGACCCGAAGGACGTGCGGGCGCGCGCCGCGACGTCGGGAGACGGCGGCCTCGCCGCGGGCACGGACGGGCGACGGGACGACGCCGGACGTCGCGATGCGGCGGCGAGTGCCGGCGACGCGACCCCGGCGGCCACGACGGGTGCCCCCGATCACGCCACGACAACCGGCCCGGCCACCGCCACCGGCCTCGCCGCGCGTCTCCCCGGCGCGCGTCCAGCGATCATCGGCCTCGTCCTCGCCGGCGTCCTGGCCGTCGTCTGCTTCTTCGTGATGGACCCCTACGCCGTCCTGCGGCCCGGGTTCTTCCGCAGCGAGGTCGAGCACCTCTCCGACTACACGAAGGGCGGCCTGCTGCTCGGCGAGACCCAGCGCTCCGGCTACCGCTACTACGCGTGGTCGCTGACCTGGGGCTTCGGCGTCGCGCCGATGCTCCTCTGCGTCGTCGGCGGGATCCGGACGCTGCTGCGCGACCGCTGGCAGTTCCTCGTCCTCGTCCCCGCGCCGCTGATCTTCCTGCTCTACGTCGGGTCGCAGGGCCGCTACTTCGCGCGCTACGGGATGCCGGTCTACCCGGTCCTGGCGCTGCTCGCGGCCGCCGGCGGCGTCTGGCTGGCCGCGTTGGTCCTCGACCGGCTGCGCAGCTCCGGCCGCCTGCGGACGGCGCTCGCCGGCGTCGCCGTGCTCGTCGTCCTCGGGCAGGGACTCGTCCTCGTCGTCCACAACGACGTCGTCCTGACGCGGGAGGACACCCGCACCGAGGCCCGCGACTGGATGGTGCAGCACATCCCGGCGCGGACGACGATCGTCGTCGAGCCGATGGTCCCGCGCGAGTGGTACGCCGACGGCGCGGTCGTGAAGGCCGGCTCCCGCCAGGGCTACCGCTGGGAGCGCCTGACCCGCACCGGCGCCGAGAAGCAGGCGCTGATCCGGAAGTACCCGAAGCTCCGCAGCAACATCCGGCGCTCCGCCGACTTCGCCAACTACGGCTACACGGTCTTCCCGGGGATGCTCGACTTCTACCGGCAGAAGGGCGCCTGCTGGATCGTCTCCGGGTCCCTGCAGACCGGCCGCGTCTTCAACAACCCGAAGCGCGTCCCCCAGGCGATCAAGTACTACCGCGCCCTCGAGCGCCAGTCGGACCTGATGTACGAGTCCAAGCCGTTCGACGGGGCGGGCTCGAAGAACTACTTCCAGTACGACATGGCGTTCAACTTCGGCCAGCTGCGCTACGACCGCCCGGGCCCCTCGATGCGCGTCTACCGCCTGCACGACTGCACGCCGAAGGTCGTCCCGGTCCAGCAGGACCGGCGGGGCTGAGGGGCGGGGCTGACCGGCGGGAAGGCGCGGGCGGTCGGCGGGGCGGGCGGTCGGCGGGGCGGGCGGGCGGCGGCGCGGGCGGTCGGCGGCGCGGGGCGAGGCCGACGGACAGGGGCCAGCACCAGCGTTGCTACCTGGCAGGAAGGTTTCCTGGTGGCCGTGGCCGATGCGGTCGGCAGACCGGCTCGGCCGGCGGACCGGCACGGTCGGCGTCCGGCACGGTCGGCGTCCGGCACGGTCGGCGTCCGGCACGGTCGGCGTCCGGCACCAGCGTTGCTACCTGCCAGGAAGGTTTCCTGGTGGCCGTGGCCGATGCGGTCGGCGGACCGGCACGGTCGGCGTCCGGCACCAGCGTTGCTACCTGCCAGGAAGGTTTCCTGGTGGCCGTGGCCGATGCGGTCGGCGGACCGGCACGGCCGGCATCCGGCACCAGCCTTCCTACCTGGCAGGAAGGTTTCCTGGTGACCGCGGCCGATGCAGTCGGCGGACCGACGCGGTCGGCGGACCGACGCGGTCGGCGGACCGGCACGGCCGGCACCAGCCTTGCCACCTCCCAGGAAGGTCTCCTGGTGACCGCCAGGCGGCGGCACCATCGGCCGCGGCACCATCGGCCGCGCGGCGCCCACGCACGGCCCGCCCCCACCGACCGCCCCGGCGCCGCCCACCGGGCCCGTCCGCGACCTCAGTGCACGTACACGGACCCGAGGAACAGCGCGACCCAGGCGATGCCGATGATGCGCAGGCCCGGGTCCCGGATGACGAGCTCCTCGGGGGCGCCGCCCTTGCCCTGGTCGACCAGGAGCGCGTAGCGCATGATGCCCATCACGAAGGGCACGATCGACAGGCCCCACCAGGGGATGTCGCTGGTCTTGGGGTGCTCGAAGGCCCACAGGCAGTAGGTCAGGATCGTCACCGACGCGGCCATCGTCACGACGAACCGCAGGTACTCGACCGTGTACTGCGTGAGGGCCTTGCGGGTCGCGCCGCCCTCGCCGACGTTGATGAGCTCGCCGTGACGCTTGCCGGCGACCATGAACAGCGAGCCGAAGCAGGTGACGGCGAGGAACCACTGCGACAGCGTGATGTCGACGGCGACGCCGCCGGAGATCGCGCGGACGGCGAAGCCGGTCGCGACGACGACGATGTCCAGGATCGCCGTGTGCTTCAGGCGGAAGGTATAGGCGATCGTCAGCGCCTTGTAGGCGGTCAGCAGCGCGCCGAGGTGCCACGAGATCGCGTAGGCCATGGCCAGGCCGATCACGAGCAGCAGGACGGTCGTGACCAGCGCCGCCCCAACGGGCACGACGCCGGAGGCGATCGGCCGGTCGCGCTTCGTCGGGTGGGCGCGGTCCGCGTCGACGTCGCCGACGTCGTTGAGGATGTAGGTCGCGCTCGAGACGAGGCAGAACGCGGCGAACGTCAGGAGCGTCTTGAGGATGACGCTGCCGTCGTCCAGCCCGGCGCCGGCGGCCGGTGCGGCGAAGACGAGGACGTTCTTGACCCACTGCTTCGGGCGCGCCGCGCGCACGAGGCCGCGCGCGATCGAGCCGGTCGTGCGTGGCTCGGCCGGAATGCCCGTCGCGGGAGCCGCGAGGGGCGGAGGGGTCGCGGGGCCGTCCGCGGCCGGCGGCGGCACGTCGGTCAGGGACCCTGGGGCTTCGCCGGACACTCCCGCCAGTCTGCCGGATCGCCGCGGACGCCACCAGCGCGCCCACCGCGGCCCCACCGCATCCCGGTCCGCCGACGTGCCGCCGGGCGGGCCGGCGCGCCAAGTCGTACGCTCTGCGCGGCCCATGAGCACCCCCGCCGAGACCCCGACCCCCGAGCGCACGAAGTTCCAGCAGTGGCTGACCGACCTGCCGCTGACCCCGAACGCGATCTCGATCACGGGACTGATCGGCAACATCGCCGCCGCGGTGCTCGTCTGGCAGGAGCTGTACGTCCTCGGCGGCATCGTCTTCATCCTCGGCTCCGTCATGGACACGCTCGACGGCCGCTACTCGCGGATGTCCGGCAAGGGCACGACCTTCGGCGCGTTCCTCGACTCGACGCTCGACCGCATCGAGGAGGGCATCGTCCTCACCGCGATCGTCATGGTCTACGCGAAGCACGGCGACGACATCAACGCCGGCATCGCCGCGCTGGCGGCCGTCTCCTCGCTGCTCGTCTCGTACACGCGAGCCCGGGCCGAGGGCCTCGGCCTCGACGGGAAGGCGGGCGTCGGCAGCCGCGCCGTCCGCGTCGTGATCCTCGCGATCGGCCTGGTGCTCGGCGGCGACGAGCTGATCGACGGGCTGAACCTGCTGGACGCCTCGATCTGGGTCCTCGCCGCCCTCGGCGTCGTCACGACGTTCCAGCGCATGTGGCACGTGCGCTCGCAGTTGAACGCCCCGCGCGGCTGAGTCACGGCGGGCCCGGCCGCGAATCGGCCCCGCGCGGCCGGATCGCCGCGCCCGCAGCAAATCTTTATCTGGCGCGTCGCCGCTGACCGTCGGTCGACAGGGACGGCGCCGCGGGCCCCGGCCTCTCGTTGACCGCGGGTCGGCAAGAACCCCGTCCCCAAGCGGGGATCCAGCTGACCGCGGGTCGACAAGGGGCGGCGGCCCGGCCGCCGCCCTCGCTGACCGCTGGTCGGCAAGGACCGGTCCCACGTGCACCGGCACGAGTGATCCGGGCCCCACGGCAGGCCCAGACCTGCAACCATCGACCCACGACCCCGGTGCGGCACACGCGTGACGCACCCGCGGGGACTGGCCGTGGACGCCCCTCGCGGGGTTGTAACCGGCCTGGCCCGCTGGGGTTCATGGCTCAGGACCTCCCGCCGGCGGGACGGCCGACCAGCACGAGGCGCTCCGGCGCCCCCGCGCCGAGCCCCATCAGCAGCCGGCTATCCACGAGACCTTAGGACTTCGAGTGAGCACGACCACGAGCAACGGGACCGCCTTGTCCAACGACACCGCCCGCTACCAGCGCGACAAGGTGCGCGTCGCGATCATCGGCGTCGGCAACTGCGCCAACTCGTTCATCCAGGGCGTCGAGTTCTACAAGAACGCCGACGCCTCGCAGCCCGTTCCGGGCCTGATGCACGTCGACCTCGGCGGCTACCACGTCAACGACATCGAGTTCACCGCCGCGTTCGACATCAACGAGACGAAGGTCGGCAAGGACCTCTCCGAGGCCATCTGGGCCTACCCGAACGACACGATCAAGTTCGCGGACGTCCCGAAGCTCGACGTCCCGGTCTACCGGGGCATGACGCACGACGGCCTGGGCAAGTACCTCAAGCAGAAGATCACGAAGGCCCCGGGCGAGACCGCGGACATCGTGAAGATCCTGAAGGAGACGAAGACCGACGTCGTCGTCTCGTACCTCCCGGTCGGCTCCGAGCAGGCCACCAAGTGGTACGTCGAGCAGGTCCTCGAGGCCGGCTGCGGCTTCGTCAACTGCATCCCCGTCTTCATCGCCCGCGAGGACTACTGGGACGGCCGCTTCAAGGAGAAGGGCCTCCCGATCATCGGCGACGACATCAAGTCGCAGGTCGGCGCCACGATCGTCCACCGCTCGCTCGCCCGCCTCTTCCACGAGCGCGGCGTCGTGCTGCAGAACACGTCGCAGCTGAACGTCGGCGGCAACATGGACTTCTTCAACATGCTCGAGCGCGAGCGCCTCGAGTCGAAGAAGATCTCCAAGACCAACGCCGTCACCTCGGTCGCGGGCCTCGAGATGAAGCCCGAGAACGTGCACGTCGGCCCCTCGGACTACGTGCCGTGGCTGACGGACCGCAAGTGGGCGCACATCCGCCTCGAGGGCAAGGCCTTCGGCGAGGTCCCACTGACGGTCGAGCTCAAGCTCGAGGTCTGGGACTCGCCGAACTCCGCCGGCGTCATCATCGACGCCGCGCGCCTCGTGAAGCTCGCGCTGAACAACGGCATCGCCGGCCAGCTCGACGGCCCGTCCTCGTACCTCATGAAGTCGCCGCACAACCAGCGGCCCGACGACATCGCGCGCCAGGACACGGACTCGTTCATCGAGGCCAACAAGGGCAAGGACGCCGGCGTCGCGAAGGCCGCGAAGGCCGCCGCCGCGCCCAGCAACTAGATGGGGAGCGGGCCCCGCCCCGAGCGACGCGGGTAGGGGCCACGCGCCGGACCTCGACGGGGCTCGGCGCACCCGCAGGAACGACGAAGGCCCCGGAGCGCGCTCCGGGGCCTTCGTCGTTCCTGCGCCGGGCCGGTCGGAGCGGCGTGGCCGCCCCGACCGTCGCTCAGCTGACGGGGGTGCGGTCGTTGCCCTTGTCGCCGATCCAGTAGTGGTAGAGCCCACCGCCGGAGCACGTGAAGGCGACGTAGTTGTAGCGGGTGCTCAGGGACACGTCGACGACGGTCCCCTGGCCGGCCGGGCAGCCGCCCTGCGGGATCATGTAGCCGCCGGTCTGGCCGGCCTTCGGGCCGACGATGACCTCGACGTAGACGCAGACGTTGGAGCCGTGGCCGAAGCCGATCGCCGCGCCACCGCCGTTGACGGCCGTCGCGCCGTTGCTCTGCGGGCCGAACTCCTTGACCTCGCGCTTCGGCAGGAGCTGCGCCTTCCAGGCGCCGCCGCCGCGGTTGAACGTGATCGCGCGGATCATGCCCTGCTTCTTGCGGCCCGGCTCGCCGCCGTCGGCGTGCGGGTGCGTCCCGTTGGTGACCTTCGCCCGCTTGCCCTTCACCGTGACGGTGAAGATGACGCCGTTCTGCGCGTAGGCGGCCTGGTTGCCGTTCAACGTCGTCGACGGGGAGTCGATGCCGCCGCCGGAGACGAGCTTCTTCGCCTTGCCGCCGCGCACGACGAAGAGGCCCTGGCTGCTCGACACGTAGAGGACCTTCGAGTCGCCGGAGATGCCGACGCCCGTGGCCGTACCCGGGACGTTCAGCCGCTTGACGCCGCCGCCGCCCGTGTTCGCCGTGTAAGCGCTCGTGCCGGTGGGGTTGCCGCCGGGCAGGTTCGTCGCCTTCGACAGGAACGCGACCTTGGCCGGGCCCTTCGGGGCGTCGTTCGCGCCGGTGTACCCGGACATCGAGCCGCCGAACGAGTCGCCGTTGGCCGGGCCGCCGGTGCCCGCGGAGATCAGCACCGTCTTGCCGACCGTCCACGTGTTGCCGAGCGCGCCGATGTCGCCGGTGCGCTGGACGACGTAGATGTTGCGCGTGCCGGGCTGGACCTGGCCGTCGATGTTCGTGGCCGTCGACGTGAAGACGATCCGCTTGTTGGCGCGGCTGTCGCGCGAGAAGTCGGGCTCCGTCGCGACGCCGTCCGGGATCGTGCCCGCCGGCGTGCGCCCCAGCAGCTGCTGGTACTGGCCGTATTTGCCGAGCCACCTCGTGGTGTCGTAGTCGACCTTGCAGTCGGTCTGGCCGGCCTGGCGCTGCGCGGTCGCGACCGGCGCGGTCGCGGCGGAGATGCCGAGGCCGGATGCGGCGGCGAGGGCGACGAGCGTGAGCCCGCCGGCGCCGGCGCGACGACGCCAGGAGCGTGGGTTGGAGGTGTCCATGCGCCTCAAGGTAGCGGCCGGGCGGGTGGCGCGGTATCCGTTCTCGTCACGATGTCGGCCGTTCCCGCGACCCGCCGGGCGAACGGCGGCATCGAGGGCCGGCGCGACGCTCCCGGAGCCGTGCCTCGTCCGTCGCGAGGCCCTGGCCTATGCTCCACACGTGCCCGCAGCCGAGTCGTTGGCGATCGCCCAGGTCACGCCGTACCCGCTCGAGGCGGACCACCCCGTCACCGCGCACGTCCTGCGCCTGTCCGACGAGCTGGCCGCCCTGGGGCACCGCGTGGTCGTGCTCAGCGCGTCCCGCGACCATCCGCGCGTCGCGGAGACCCGTCGCCGCCTGAAGGCCGACCCGGCCGGGCTCCTCCCCGCCCCCGGCGCCGACCCCGTCGTGCTGGCCGTCGGCGAGGCGCTGCCGGCGATCCCGGGCGTCGACCGCGCGCCCGCGCTGGCGGTCGACGCGGCGCGAACGGTCGACGACGCGCTCTCCGGCATCCCCTTCGACCTCGTCCACGTGCACGAGCCGTTCGGCCCGTCCGTCTGCAGCGCGGCGCTCCGCCACAGCCGCAGCCTCAACGTCGGCACCTTCCACCTGCCGGCCGAGCGCTTCATCGCCGGCATGGGCGCCGGCGCGTCCGGCGGCTCGGGCGGCGGAAGCGACCTGCTCCGCAAGCGCTCCGGCCGCCTGCTGGGCCGCCTGGACGACCGGCTCGCGACCAGCGCCGCCACCGCGGCGCTCGTGGCCCGCTCGTTCCCGATCGGCCGCGGCTACGCCCCCCGCGTGCCCCCGGCACCGCACGCCGGGCTCGCCGGCCCGTCCGTGGGCGCCGGTGCGCCCACGGTGGCCTCCTCGGAGCCCGCGGCCGACGCCATCGCGGAACCCCGTTCGTGGATCCCGCGGTCGTCAACTGCTGACGCGGCTCGCGTCACTCGACGATCCACCCGACGGAACGGACGATGGCGACCCC
>NZ_JBFAPC010000071.1:0-28086 GCF_040675535.1 Patulibacter sp. NPDC049589
GTCGTCGCCGGCGGATCGCGCGTCGTGGGCGGACGCGGACGGCGGGGCGCCGGCGTCCGGCGGGGGCGCGGACCCGGCGGGGCGGGAGTCCGGGCCGGGGGCGCCGTCGGCGGCTCCGCCGGACGGGGGCGGGGTCCGGTCGTCGTCCCCGGGGCCGCCGTCGGTCCCGTCGTCGCCGGGGCCGCCCTCGGGCGCGTCGTCCGGCCCCTCCGGCGGCGCGTCGTCGCCCGGCTCGTCGTCGCGGGCCTGCTGCAGCGCGTCGTCGAGCTCCTCGGGCTCGAGGCCGGGTGGGTCCAGCGGGCCGCGGCGGCGGCGGTGGGGGAGCGTCAGCAGCATCGCGTCGTGGACGTCCTGCTCCGCCACCTCGTCGCGGCCCTCGAGCGCCGCGATCGCGCGGGAGCAGCGCGCGGCCACGAGGTCGGCGCGCATCCCGTCGACGCCCAGGCGGGCGCAGGCGCCCGTGATGAGGCGCAGCATGCGGTCGCCGAGGACGACGCCCGGCAGGCGGCGGGCGGCGGCGGCGATCGACGCGGCGGTCGCCTCCTCCTCGTCGCGCCAGCGGGCCGCGAAGGCGACCGGGTCGGCCTCGAACGCCAGGCGCCGGCGGACGACCTCGGCCCGCACGACCGGGTCGGTCGAGCCGGCGACGGTGACGGAGAGCCCGAAGCGGTCCAGCAGCTGCGGCCGCAGGTCGCCCTCCTCGGGGTTCATCGTGCCGACGAGCACGAACCGCGCCGGGTGCCGGACGGAGACCCCGTCGCGCTCGACGACGGCCTCGCCCTGCGCCGCCGCGTCGAGCAGCACGTCGACGAGGTGATCCCCCAGCAGGTTGACCTCGTCGACGTAGAGGATCCCCTGGTGCGCGCGGGCGAGCAGGCCCGGCTGCAGCACGCTCTCGCCGTCCTGCAGCGCCCGCTCCAGGTCCAGCGTGCCCACGACCCGGTCGACGGTCGCTCCGACGGGCAGCTCGACGAGCACCGCGGCGCGCCGCTCGACGCCGACGATGGCGAGGGCGCCGTCGGTCCCCGGGTCCGCCGCGCGCGCGGCGAGCGAGCGGGCGCGCTCCAACCCGCCGCCGGCGACGAACGCCCTCGCCGCCGCGCTCGGCGACCGGTCGGCCTCCGTCGGGGCCGCGCCGTACGGGTCGCCGGCGACGACGTGGACGGCGGGCAGCAGCGCCTCGAGCGCGCGCACGGCCGTCGTCTTCGCGGTCCCGCGCTCGCCGCGGACGAGCACGCCGCCGACGTCCGGCGCGACCGCGTTGATCAGGAGCGCGCGGCGCAGGTCGTCCTGTCCGACGAGGGCGGAGAAGGGGAAGCGGACGGGGGCCAAAGCCGGGCGGACGCTACCGGACCCCCGCCGGCCGGCGACGCCGCGCCGACGCCTGCGCCGGCCCGGCCGGCTACATGTCCTCCAGCTCGCGCCCCTTGGTCTCCGTCACGGCCTTCCAGACGAAGACGATCGAGACGAACGCGAACGCGGTGTAGAGGCCGTAGGCCAGGGCCAGCGAGACGGAGGAGAGCGACGGGAACGTCGTGGTGATCGCGAAGTTCGCCACCCACTGCGCCGCCGCCGCGACCGCCAGGGCCGTCGCGCGGATGCGGTTGTTGAACATCTCGCCCAGCAGCACCCAGACCGCCGGGCCCCAGGACGTCGCGAACGAGACGACGAAGCCGTTGGCCGCGATCAGCGCGATCACGCCGCGGGCGCCGTCGAGGCTCGGGTCGCCGTCCACCACCGGCGCGGTGCCGAAGAGGATGGCCAGCGTCCCGAGCGTCACGAACATGCCGATCGAGCCGAACAGCAGCAGCGGCTTGCGGCCGACCTTGTCGACCAGGGCGATCGCCACGAGCGTCGAGACGATGTTCACGATCGACGTGATCACGCTCGTGACCATCGAGTCCGACTCGCTGAAGCCGACGCTCTGCCACAGCTGGGAGCTGTAGTAGAAGATCACGTTGATCCCGACCGCCTGCTGGAAGACCGACAGCAGGATGCCGACCCAGACGATCGGCATCAGGCCGAACCGCGGGCCGCGCAGGTCGCGGACGCGGACCTGGCCTTCGCCCTTCAGGGTCCGGACGATCTCGCGGATCCGGGAGTCCGGGTCGCCGCCGACGAAGCGCCGGAGCACCGACCGCGCCTCCTTCTCGCGGTGGTGCGCCACGAGGTAGCGCGGGGACTCCGGGATCTGCAGCGCCAGCACCCCGTAGACCAGCGCGGGGATCGAGGCGGCGAGGAACATCCAGCGCCACGCCTCGAGCCCCAGCCAGAGGTCCTTGCCCGCTCCGCCGGCCGCCTGCGCCAGGAAGTAGTCCGACAGCAGCGCCACGAAGATGCCGACGACGATCGCGAGCTGCTGGAGCGAGCCGAGCCGGCCGCGCAGGCGGGCCGGGGCGATCTCCGCGATGTAGGCGGGCGCGATCACCGAGGCCGAGCCGATCGCGGCGCCGCCGATCAGCCGCCAGACCGCGAGCTCGATCCACGAGAATGACAGCATCGAGCCGACGGAGCTGAGGATGAAGATCGCCGCGGTGATCACCATCACCCGGATCCGGCCGTAGCGGTCCGCGATCCGCCCCGCGTACCAGGCGCCGACCGCCGCGCCGAGCAGCGCGATCGCGACCACGAAGCCCTGGACGAACGAGTTGAGGTCGAACTCGTCACGGATCGCGGCGGTGGCGCCGTTGATCACCGACGAGTCGAAGCCGAAGAGGAACCCGCCCAGCGCGGCGACCCCGGACGTCAGGACGACGCGCGAGACGTGGAGCTCGTCGGACGGCTCGGCCTCGCCGGCCTCCGTGGCGTCGGGATCCGGCGTGCTCGACGAGGCCATGGAGCGCCCACTACCCGGGTGCCCGGTCCGCACCCCACGGTGGACGGACGACGGTGGTCCGACGCGCCACGCCGCGCCGTCGGAGCAGCCGCGGGACCCGCTCCCCCGGCCGGCGGGGGACGGCGACGTGGCGCCGCGACGCGCATCGGACCTACCGGCGAGTAGATCCAGTCCACATCGGACTCGCGCCGGACCCTACGCTGCAGTAGCCTCCGTCCCATGAGCAAGAGCGTCCAGGGCCAGGTCGTGCTGATCACGGGGGCCGCGCGCGGCATCGGGGCGGAGACCGCCCGGGTGCTCGCCCGTCGCGGCGCCAGCGTCTCGCTGGTCGGCATGGAGCCCGACCTGCTGCGCGCGCTGGCCGACGAGCTGAACGCGTCGTCGCCGGTGGCGAAGCACGCGTGGTTCGAGGCCGACGTCACCGACCAGGAGGCGATCGAGGCGGCCGTCCGCGGCACCGCCGAGCAGCTCGGCGGCATCGACGTCGTCGTCGCCAACGCCGGCGTCGCCAACAACGGCACCGTCGCGGTCAACCCGGCCGACGCGCTCGTCCGCACTGTCGACGTCAACCTCAACGGCGTCATCCGCACCGTCTCGGCCGCGCTGCCGGAGATCGAGAGGCGCCGCGGCTACGTCCTCGTCGTCGCGTCGCTGGCCGCCTTCACGGTGCTGCCGGGCATGGCCGCCTACTGCGCGTCGAAGGCCGGCGCCGAGGCGTTCGCCAACGCCCTGCGGCTCGAGGTCGCGCACAAGGGCGTCCGTGTCGGCTCCGCGCACCCCAGCTGGATCGACACGGACCTCGTCCGCAACGTGGAGGACGACCTCAAGACCTTCAAGGAGGTCCGCTCGAAGCTCCCCGGTCCGCTCGGCTCGACGACGTCGGTGGAGGAGTGCGCCGAGGCGTTCGCCAACGGGATCACGCGCCGCAAGCGGCGCATCTACGTGCCGAAGTCGCTCCTGTGGTTCCAGCTCTTCCGCACGATCACGATCAGCCCCGTCGGCGACCTGATCATCAAGCGGGAGGCGCGGAGGACGGTGCCCGCGATGGAGGCCGAGGTCCGCGCGCTGGGCCGCTCGTTCGGGGCCGCGACGGTCGCCGCCGGCGGCGACGAGCGGGTCGTCGCAGAGCGCGCCGCCGAGCGGAAATCCGTCCCGAGCGCTTGACGGACGGCTCCGCGGGGAAGAGGCTGCCCGTCTTCCCCATGCGCGTTCCCGTGCCGAACATCGGACTCCCACAGCTGCTTCCGCGGATCGAGGCCGCCCTCGACGCAGTCGTGTCGCTGGAGCGCGCCCTGCGCACCCTGCCCAGCTCGATCGAGCTGCTGCGGCAGGAGCTGAAGGTGCTCTCCGAGGTCCGGGACGACATGAAGGGCATGCGCGGGGACATCCGCGACGTGATCGGCGCGGTCGACGACCTGAAGGCCGAGATCGGCCGGCTGCCGCCCGACGTCACGCACCTGCGCGGCGCGGTCGACGCGATGTACGCGTCGGTGGACCGGATCGAGGACCAGGTCGAGGGCATGAGCGGCTCGCTCGCCCAGATCGACCGGATCGCGGGGCGCGTGGTGCACCCGCTCCGGCGCCGCTCCCGGACCCGCGGGGCCGAGACGGCCGCCGAGGCCGAGGCCGAGGAGCTGCCGGACGAGCGCCTGCTCGGCCCGCCGGCCTGATCGCTGCCTCCGCGTCGTCCCGGGGTCCCGCCGGCGCGGCGACCGGCGACGGCGACCGTGGGCGCGAGGCCGCCCCTCCTATCGGCTGTGCACGGCGTGGACGCCGAGCTCCGGCGGCACGCCCTTGGCGCGGAAGCGCCGGCGCCGCCGGGCGTCGACCAGCTCGGGGTCCAGCCCCGCGAGCGCGGCGTCGGACGCCAGCAGCTCGTCCGTCCCGGCCGCGGCGGCGACCCGGGCGGCGATGTTGACGTCGACGCCCAGGTAGTCGGCGCCGACCTTGCGCGGCCGCCCGACGTGCATCCCGGCGCGGATGTGCGGCTGGTGCCCGGCGACCTCGATGCCCTCCAGGGCGGCGCGGCCGCGCTCGACGGCGAGGAGGGCGTCCGACGGGCGGCGGAAGACGGCCATCATGCCGTCGCCGAGCCACTTGACGACCTCGCCGCGCTGGCGGTGGACGGCGGGCTCCAGCGCGCCGCCGACCTCGCGCAGGAGCAACAGCGTCGCCTGGTCGCCGGCCTCCAGCGCCCAGTGCGAGAAGCCGACGAGGTCGGTGAAGAGGATCGTCAGGTCGACGGTCCCGCGGCCGCGGTTGTTGCGCTCGGCCGCGGCCTGCCAGACCTGCAGGGCGCCCATCCCGAGCTCGTGGACCGCGCCACCGGTGGTCTGGCCGGCGAGCCGGGCGATCCGCCGCGTCAGCGTGGCGTCGCGGCCCTGGTCCGACGTCGAGAGCGGGTCGCCGAGGCGGTCGTCGCCCGGGAGCCGGTGCCGCACGCGGGCGACCGCCTCGAGCAGGCGCTCGTGCTCGTTGAGCTCGCGGGCGCGGCGGCCGAGGCGGCGGGCCCGCTCGGCGGGGGAGGGAGCGGCAGAGGCCTCCCCGGGGGCGTGGTCCGGGTGCGGGTCGGCGGCCGGGGGTCCCGCCGTCGCCGGGGCGCCGGACGTCGGTGATGCCTCGTCGACGGGCGGCGCGGGGTCGTCCGCCGCGGGCGTCTCCTCGTCCTCGCCGTGCACGCGGCGACCATTGCACAGTGCGCGCCGCGCGGTGGTCGGCGGGCCGGAGCACGGCGGCGCGAGGGTCCGGCTCGGTGCCCCGAAGCCCGATCACTTCGGTGGACGGATGTTCACGAACGAGGGTCCGGCGCTGCCAGATGGTTGACTCCACGGAGATCGTGGCATCGATCATCTAGAGCCAGACACGTGCAGGTGGTCGCGGCGCGGCGCCTCCGGTCCCGATCCTGAACGGGTCCCCGGCCGGCGGCCGTCGTGCGCGGATGAGCGTTCTTGGCGACCGGCAAGACGCGGGGCCCGGCGGGCTCAGGACCGGCCGGCCCGGAGCGCGGTTCCCGTGGTGGGCTGCGGGTACCAGGACCACGGCGAGCGGCCGGCGTCGCCACAGACGGCGCCGGCCGACGCCTCGCAGACGCGCGAGCGGGGGCGCCGGTCAGCGCCCGGCGACGATCGACCGCACGGCCTCCAGCGCGCCCGCCGCGCCGGACGCCTCCGTCACGGGCAGGCCCAGCCGCGCGGCCTCGGCCAGCGCCCGGTCGTCCGCGGAGCGCACCGCGATCGTCCGCGGGATCGCCTCGTGACAGGCGAGGTCCGCCGTCGAGTCGCCGACGACCGCGCACTGCTCGGGCAGCAGGTCGCGCAGCTGCAGGTGGATGCGCACGCCCGTGGCCTTGTCGGTCCCGGACGGCAGCACGTGCACGACGCGCGACGGCCGCCCGTCGTCGAGCGGCAGGTGGCTGGGGCCGTTGTCGACCGCGCACCAGCCGCGCAGCCCGGCGTCGTGGAGCTCGGCGGTCAGCTCGTCGGCGGACGCCGCGGCGCGCAGCACCAGGCCCGACATCCGCGGCGTGCCGGGCTCGTGCTCCTGCGCCGGCATCGCGGCGAGCGCGTCCAGCAGCGCGCGGCGCGGGAACGGCACGGCCTCGGGCGCCGCCAGGCGCAGCGTCCCGTCGACGAGGACGACGGCGCCGAGCTCGCAGACGACGTCGCCGATCCCGAGGGTCCGCGCGATCGCCGTCGCCGACCACCGCGAGCGGCCGGTGAGGACGACGGGCCGCAGCCCGGCGCCGCGGACGACGTCGAGCGTCCGGAGGCTGTCGGGGACGAGCAGCCCGCCGGGGTCCAGCAGCGTCCCGTCGAGGTCGAGGTAGACGGCGCCGCTCACGACGCCACCCGCTCGTCCTCGGCCGTCGTCCGCGGGCGGTCCGCGGCGAGCCCGTCCCCGGCGACGGGCGGGCGCTCGGCGACCGGCACGGCGCGGGGCAGGTCGTCCGCCCACGGCAGCCGCATGCTGCCCGGGACGACGGCGCCGCGGCCGAGCCGCCGCTCGAGGGCGCAGAGCACGGCGTAGGCCATCGTGGAGAGCTCCCGCAGCGACTGGTGGCGGTTCTGGCGGACGCCGAGGTCGACCTCGGCCAGCCCGTCGAGCCCGACGAGCTCGAGGGCGTCGACGAGCGTGGCGATCTCCACGCCGTAGCCGACCGGGAACGGCAGCCGCTCGAGCAGGTCGCGCCGCGCCGCGAACTCGCCGGCCAGCGGCTGGCGGAAGCCGGCGAGGAGCGGCCGGTGGAGGTTCAGCAGCGGCCGGGCGGTCAGCTCGGTGACGCGTCCGCCACCGTGGGCGGACAGCGATCCGTCGGCCTCCAGGCGCGGCCGGTCGAAGCAGCCGCGGACCATCGCGACGCCGTCGTCGGTCAGGAGCGGCCCGAGGACGCCCGCCAGGTGCGCCGGGGTCGGGTCGGCGGTGTCGGCGTCCAGGAACGCGACGACGTCGCCCTCGGTGGCCTGGAGCGCGCGCCACATGGCGTCGCCCTTCCCCAGGCACGGCCCGGCGCCGGGGACGAGCTCGTCCTGCTGCAGGACCACGGCGCCGTGCGCGGCGGCGATCCGCGCGGTCCCGTCCGCGGAGCGCGCGTCGACGACGACAACCTCGGAGACCACGCCGGTCTCCACGAGCGGCGCGACGGTCCGCTCCAGCACGCCGGCGACGGTGCCGGCCACGTCCTTGGCGGGCAGCACGACGCTGACCCGCGTGCCCGAGCGGCGCACCGCGTCGGCGAGGCGGGCGATCCCGAACTCGCGGTGGTCGTGGCGCCGGCGGATGCGCCACGTCTCGAGCGCCAGGTCGGCCGCGAGACCCCGGGGCGCGCGGCCCTCCGTCCGCGGGCTGGTGTGGACGACGGCGTCGGTCGTGCGGTGGACGGCGAGGCCCGCGCGGCGGACGGCCTCCAGCAGCGCCTCGTCCTCCAGCGCGCGCGGCGTCGGCATCCCGCCGCAGGCTTCGTAGGCCCGCACGGTCAGGGCGAGGTTCGCGGCGGAGAAGTGGTGGTGCGACGCGTCGTGGTCGACGGTGCGGACGGCCCGCAGGCGGACGCCCGCCGCGGCGGCGCGGCGGCGGCGCAGCTCGCGGTCCAGCGGGGCGCCCGGGTCCGCGACGACGTCGCCGGCGACCACCTCGTGGCCGTCGTCCGCCGCGCGCAGCAGGGCGGCGAGCCAGCCGGGGGCCACGCGGGTGTCGGCGTCGGTGGAGACGAGCAGCGCGTCGCCCGTCCCGGCGGCGAGCAGCTGCCGCGCCGCGGCGTCCATCCCGACGCGGCGGGCCCAGCCCACCCCCGCGCCGGGGCCGTCGAGCAGCCGGACGGGGACGCCGTGCGCGGCAGGTACATCAGGAAGACGAGGAAGACCGCGAGCGCCAGCAGCGAGAGCCCGATCTGGTCGAACTGGCGCTGCGTCAGCGGTCCCCCGGCCCGTGGGTCCGCCGCGGCCGAGCGGCCGGTCTGCCCGCCGCGCGCCGCGGGCTTCTTCGCCGGGGCCTTCGCGCCGCCGCGGGGACGGGGCGAGGGCTTCGCGGACGAGGCGTTGCGGGCAGGGGTGCGGGGACGGCTGCTCATGCTCACCCACGTCGTTCGCCTCCCGCCGCCGCGATCCTCCTCCGGGTCGCGCGACGTCCGCACGTTGCGGGAAGTGCCGCGTCAGCCCGCTGCCACGTCGACCCACTCGTGCCCGGCGGCCTCCGGCACCACGCGGTGCTCGGCGCACCACGCCGAGAACCGGCCCCGTGACCCGGGAGCGTCAGCGACCGCGACCGTGATCTCCACACCGTCCGCGCCGTATCCGAGGTCGGCCACGAGGACGCCCGCGGCGCGGAGGTCGTGCTCGATGCGCCCCGCGACGTCGTGACGGACGGCGATCCGGAGCAGGGCGCGGCGCTCCCGCACGACGAGCGGCGCCACCGCGAGCACCCCCGCGACGGCCTCGGAGTAGGCGCGGACCAGTCCCCCGGCGCCCAGGAGCGTGCCCCCGAACCAGCGGACCACGACCGCCGTGACGTCCGAAAGCGGTCCGGGAGGGCCCGCGCTCCCCGCACCGGGGGCCTCCCCGACGCCGGGCTCGCGCCCGGCACCCTGGCGTCCTGCGGCGCCGGCGCCCCGACCGCCGTCGGCACCGAGCAGCACCTGCAGCATCGGCATGCCCGCGGTCCCGGCCGGCTCGCCGTCGTCGCTGGAGCGCTGCAGGTCGCGGCGTGAGCCGACGACGAAGGCCGAGCAGTGGTGGCGGGCCGTGGGATGCGCGCGCCGCTGCTCGGTGACGAACGCGCGGGCCGCGGCCTCGTTCGGGGTGCGGCGCAGGAGGCAGAGGAAGCGGCTGCGCCGGACCTCGATCTCGTGCGCGACGTCGGCGCCCGCGGCCGGGACGAGGTAGGCGGCGGGCTCGTCCATCGGGCGGGAACGGTAGAGGACCGAGATACGGCGCTCACCCGCCCCTCGGCGCGGCGTCGGGCGCCGCCGGGCGAGCCGGTCGGGCCGGGGCGTCGCCGCCGGCCCGTGACGCGCCGCGCGCCTACCGCGTGTAGGCCGCCGGCACGCCGCCGTCGACGTTCAGGATGTTGCCCGTCGACTTGCCCGAGCGCTCCGCGGAGGCGAAGTGCAGCGTCGACGCGGCGATGTCCTCCGGGAGGATCAGGACCTTCAGCGTGTTGCGCTGGCGGTAGTGCTCCTCGAGCTCCGCGGGATCCAGGCCGTAGTTCGCGGCCCGCTCCTCGCGCCAGTTGCCCTGCCAGATCTTCGAGCCGCGCAGGACCGCGTCCGGGTTGACCGTGTTGACGCGGATGCCGTCGGCGCCGCCCTCCTCGGCCAGGCAGCGGGCCAGGTGCAGCTCGGCGGCCTTCGCCGACGAGTAGGCCGACGCGTTCTTGCCGGCCACGAGCGAGTTCTTCGACGAGATGAAGACGATCGAGCCGCCCGTCCCCTGCTCGCGCATGATCCGGAACGCTTCCTTCGACACCAGGAAGTACCCGGTGCCCAGGATGCGGTGGTTGCGCTCCCACTCCTCGAGCGTGGTGTCCTCGATCGCCGAGCTCGACGCGATGCCGGCGTTGCTGACCAGGATGTCGACCCCGCCGAACGTGCGGACGGCCTCGCGGTACGCGTTGGCCACGGACTCCTCGGAGGTGACGTCGCCGCCGATGCCGATGCCCAGCGGGCCGGCGGCCTCGGTGGCGCCGCCCTCGTCGAGGTCGAAGCCGGCGATCACGGCGCCGGCCGCGGCCAGCTCGGCCGAGATCGCGCGGCCGATGCCGCCGCCGGCGCCGGTGACGAACGCGACCTTGCCCTGCAGCTCGCCGGGCGCCGGCGCCAGGGAGAGCTTGTAGAGCTCGAGCGGCCAGTACTCGACCGCGAAGCTCTCGTCGGCGGTCAGCGAGACGAACTCGTCGACGGCGTCGGCGCCGGCCATGACCTCGATGGCGCGGTGGTAGAGGTCGCGCGACAGCGACGCGCCCTTCGGCGTCGGGGCGACGCCGACGAGGCCGACGTGCTGGATCAGCACGACGCGCGGGTCCGGATCGCCGATCGGCACGGCGCCGGAGGTCTGGCCCGGCATGCGGACGTCGGGGTTCTCGGCGTTGGCCGCGTGGTACGCGCGGTACTGCTCGCGGTAGGCCGCGGCGCGCTCGATGACGCGCTCCTTCAGGACCACGGCGTCCTCCGACGTCGGGTCGAACGGCACGAACATCGGCAGCATCTTCGTGTGGACCAGGTGGTCCGGGCACGCGGCGCCGACGGTGACGAGCTCGGGCGCGCGGACCGACGTGACGAACTCGATCGCCGGGGCGGACTGGTCGACGAGCAGCACCTTCGAGCGCTCGCTCGAGACCGCGCCGCGCAGCGACGGCAGCACGACGTCCAGCACGGCCTGGCGGCCGGCGGCGTCGAGCGACGAGGCCTCGGGGGCGACGCCGCCGAAGCGCACCGCGCCGGCGGCCTTCTCGTTCATGAAGGCCGCTCCCTCGTTGATGATCGAGATCGTCCGGCGGTACGTGTCCTCCGCCGTGTCGCCCCAGACCACGAGGCCGTGCTTGCCCAGGACGACGAGCTCGGCGGCCGGGTGGTCCCGGACGGCCTCGCCGATCTGCTTGGCGAGCGTGAAGCCCGGGCGGATGTACGGGACCCAGATGGCGCGGTCGCCGAAGCACTCCGCGATCAGGGCCTCGCCGTTCTTGGCGCCGGCGATGACGTTGATGCCGTCGGGGTGCGTGTGGTGCACGTGGTCGGCCGGGATGAAGGCGTGCAGCAGCGTCTCGATCGAGCCGCGGGGCATCGCCGGGTCGAGCATCGAGCGGCCGACGTAGGCGACCATGTCCTCGTCGACCATCTCGGGCCGGTCCATGAGCGGCAGCAGGTCGTCGAGCTTGAGGCCGGTGAAGTTCGCCTCGGTCATCGTCGCCAGGTCGGAGCCGGAGCCCTTGACCCACATGGCGCGGACCTCGCGGCCGGTGTGGTCCGTCGCGGTGCCCTTGGCGGACGTGTTGCCGCCGCCGATGTTCGCCACGGCGCGGTTGGCGCCCAGCAGGTGCGAGGCGAGGACGACCTGGCCGAGCGGGTCCGACGGGACCTCGGAGGGGTCCGTGGGCCAGAGGTCGTCGGCCAGGGAGACGAGGTGGGGGGTCGTGGTGCTCATCGGAAGTCCTCGTGCCGGGCGGGGCAGGTCGTGGTGACGGAAGTGGTGGTCGTGGCGGCGCCGGGGGTGCAGGCGCGGCTCGGCGCGGGAGCGGGGCACGCCTGCTCGCGGTCGTCGTTCGTGGTGGCGGCGCTCATCGGGTGGGCGGCGCGAGATCGAAGGGGTGGGGCGGAAGCCCCTCCGTGCAGGCCACGGCGCTCATCGGCCCCATCCCCCCGCCACGCCGGCGGCCTTGCCGCGCGCGTCGATGATCTTCTGGGGGTAGCCGCCGTCGCGCAGGGCCGCGACGGGGTCCGCGGCGGCGCCCTGCTCCTCGCGGACGCTGGCGGTCAGCGGCCGGACGTCGGTCGCGAACGCGTCGGTCAGGAGGCCGTGCGCGCGGTTGACGTCGCCCTCGCGCTGCGCCTCGGCGAGCGCGGTGCGGTCGACGAGCAGCGCCTTGGCGTAGCTGTCCTGGATGTTCAGGACGGAGCGCAGGATCGCCTCGACCTTGGTCTCGACGTTGTGCCCCTGGTCGATCGAGATGCGCGGCAGCTGCGGCAGGGCCGTCAGCTCGGTGAAGATCGAGAACAGCGCGAACGGGTTGACGGACCCGGTGATCAGGTCGTCGTCGCCGTAGCGGCGGTCGTTGGTGTGGAAGCCGCCGAGCAGGCCGTAGCTCGCGAGGATCGCGACGATCTGCTCGATGTTCACGCCGTGGGCGTGGTGGCCGAGGTCGACGAGGACCTGGGCGCGCTCGCCGATCTCGCGGCAGAGCAGCGCGGCGGAGCCCCAGTCGGCCAGGTCGGTCGCGTAGAACGCCGGCTCGTAGAGCTTGTACTCCACGAGGAGGGCGAGCGGATCGCCACTGTCCGAGCCGGTCGCGTCGTGCAGCTCCTGCAGCGCCTCGCGCATGCGGTGGCGACGCTCCAGCAGGTCGTCCTGGCCGACGTAGTTCGTGCCGTCGGCGAACCACAGCGACAGCGCGTCGGAGCCGGTCGCGCGGGCGATCTGCCCGCACTCGAGCAGGTGGTCGGTCGCCTTGCGGCGGATGCCGGCGTCGGGGTTGGTGATCGAGCCGAGCTTGTAGTCGACGTCCTGGAACAGGTTCGGGTTGATCGTGCCGACGGTCAGGCCGCGGTCGGTGATCTCGCGCCCGAGCTGGGCGTAGTCGTCGACGGCGTCCCACGGGATGTGGAGCGCGACGCGGGAGCTGGCTCCGGACAGCCGCTGGACCTCGGCGGCGTCCTCGAGCCGCTCGATCACGGTGCGCGGGCGGCCGTCCTGCAGGAAGGTGGCGAAGCGGGTGCCGGAGTCGCCGAAGCCCCAGGACGGGACCTCGACGACGAGCTCGGACAGGCGCGCCCGGACGGCGGCGACGTCGACGCCCTGGTCGGTCAGCCGCGCGGCGAGGTGCTCGTAGTCGGTGCTCATGGGGTCTTCGGTCCTCGGTCGTCGGGGGTCATGCGGTGGTGGTCGGCGCGCTCAGCGCGGCGACGGTCCGGAAGCGGCGGTACAGGTCCTCGGCCGCGGCGCGATCGCCGGCGGGCTCGTAGGCGCGGGGCTGGGCAGAGGCGGCGGCGACGGCGCGCAGCTCGGCCAGCGAGCCGACCTCGCCGGCGGCGCGCAGCTGCACGAGCACGTTGCCCATGCCGGTGCCCTCGATCGGTCCGGCCAGCACGGTGCGGCCGGTCACGTCGGCGGTCAGGCGGCAGAGCAGCTCGTTGCGGACGCCGCCGCCGACCACGTGGATCGTGCGGATCGTCCGGCCGGAGACGGCCTCGAGCTGCTCGAGCACCCAGCGGTAGCGGCACGCGAGCGAGACGAGGATCGTGCGGACGGTCTCCCCCTTGCTCGCCGGCGGCGTCTGGCCGGTGCGACGGCAGTGCTCGGCGATCAGGGCCGGTAGGTCGTCGGGCGCGAGGAACGCCGGGTCGTCGATGTCGAGGACGGCGACGTCGGGGTCGGCCTCGCCGGCCAGGCGCTGCAGCTCGGCGGCGTGGATGCCCCATGCACGCGAGAGCTCCTGCTCCAGCCAGAGGCCCATGACGTTCTTCAAGAGCCGGATCGTGCCGTCGACGCCGCGCTCGTTGGTGAGGTTCGCGTCGCGCGCGGCGTCGGTGAGGACGGGCGCGTCCAGCTCGAGGCCCAGGAGCGACCACGTGCCGCTCGAGAGGATCGCGGCGTCCGGCCCGGTGACGGGCGCGGCGGCGAAGGCGGACGCGGTGTCGTGCGACCCGACCGCGTGGACGGCGGCGTCGCCGAGGCCCAGCGCGGGGCGCAGGCGGCCGATCGTGGTGCCGGCCTCGACGGTCGGGCCGAAGAGGTCGACGGGCAGCCCGAGCCGGCCGATCAGATCGCGCGACCACGTGCCGGTGCGGGCGTCGAGCAGGCCGGTCGACGAGGCGTTCGTGGCCTCGTTGACGAGGTCGCCGCCGAGCCAGTGCGCGAGCAGGTCGGGGATCAGCGCGATCCGGTCGGCCGCCTCGATCGCCGCGGAGCCGCGCTCGGCCTCGAGCTGGAAGACCGTGTTGATCGGCATCGTCTGGATGCCGGCCACCGCGTACTGCCCCTCGCGGGACACGCGGGCGAAGCTGCGGTCGACGATCCCGTCGGTGCGGTGGTCGCGGTAGTGGTACGGCAGGCCGAGCAGCCGGCCGTCCCGGTCGAGCAGCCCGTAGTCGACGGCCCAGGTGTCGACGCCGACGCCCGCGAGGCCGTTGTCTCCGCCCGCGATCGTCCGCAGGCCGTCGAGCGCCTGGGCGTAGAGCCCGAGCAGGTCCCAGTGGCGGCCGTCGGGCAGGTCGACCGGGCGGTTCGGGAACCGCGCGGCCTCGGTCAGCGTCACGCGCTCGCCGTCGAACCGACCGGCGAGGACGCGGCCGCTGGAGGCGCCGAAGTCGATCGCGGCGTAGACGGAGGACGAGGCGCCGGTCGACGCCGCCGTGCGCGTGGACGCCGCGGTCCCCGTCGGGGTCCCTCCGGCTCCTGGGGTCGGACTAGGCAAGGTGGAAGACCTCGTCCAGGCGCAGCAGGCCGGTGTCCGGCCGCGCGCCCTCGGGGAGCGTCATGAACTCGGCCATCTCCGCCTGCCAGCGGGCGTTCACGTCGGTGGCCTGCATCGCGGCCTCGATCGCCGCGAAGTCGTCGCACTCGAGGTAGCCGACGAGCAGGCCGTCGGGGCGCAGGAAGAGCGAGTAGTTGCGGTAGCCCGACGCGCTGAGGGCGTCGAGCATCTCGGGCCACACCGCGGCGTGGCGCTCTCTGTACTCCTCGAGCCGCTCCGGCTTGACCTGGAGCAGGAAGCAGACGCGCTCCATTCAGCGGCCGCCGATCCGGGCCGGCCGGTGGGCGACGCGCCGGTCGTTCGCCGACGCGCTCAGCCGCGAGCCGCGGGCGGCCGCGTCCTTGCCGACGACGACGAGCTCGACGTCGAGCAGCCGGGCGACCGCCTCGATGTCCGCGATGCGGTGACCGACGCCGAGCGCGACGTGGTGCGTCGGGCCCTCGGCCGACCAGGCCTCGAGGAACGACGCGGGGTCGAGGTCGAAGCGCAGGCGCGAGTTCGTGTTGCCGATCCGGAACGTCGGTCCGGGGATCGACGCGCCCTCGGCGGCGATGAGCTTCAGCCGGCCGTCGGCGGTCTGCGTGCAGCCGAGGATCGTCACGTCGCCGTGGCGGACCTGCAGCTCGACCGAGAGGCCCGCGCCGCGCTTGCCGTGGAAGACCTTCAGCGACCGCAGGACCGGCTGCTCCTGCGCGATCGCGATGTGCCCGGGTCCGTCGTGGCCCATGAGGACGAAGTCCTCGTCCATGTCGAGCCCGTAGTACTCCGTGTAGGAGCCGCCGGCGCCGAGGCGGTCGAGGATCAGCTGCGCGAGGTTCGTCTTGATGTCGGCCTCGCCGGCCGTCGGGATGCCCCGCGCCGTGAGCAGCGAGTTGCCGACGATGACCCCGGCGCCGAGGCGCTCCTGCGCGTTGTCGTCGACGCCGCGGTAGTAGTAGGTCAGCGCGTCGAGCTCGAAGTCCTTCGCCAGCGCGTCCAGGCCGACGGCCACGCGGGCGGACCAGTCCAGCTGGGCGTCGGTGATCGGCCCGGCGATCGGGTCGCTCGACGGGTCGGCGAACGCGAAGTGCTCGCGGATCTCGGCGGTCTTCGCGGCGACCTGCTCGTCGGTCGCGGCGTCCGTGCGGACCTGCAGGTCGTCGATCTCCAGGACCTCGACGTGCGCGCCGACCTGGCCGTGGAACATCGTGAAGTCCGAGTACATGTCGAGCATGCCGGCGTAGGCGTGCCCCATGAAGCCGATGCGCGCGCGCTTCAGCGAGCGGGCGACGCCGGCGGCGCGGACCCAGGCGCCGATCCTCGACCAAGCGCGCTCGTCGTCCTGGATCGTGCCGGCGACCGTGTCGTACGGGATGCCCGAGCGCGTGAAGGCGCCGGCGATCTCGGGGACGGAGCACGCGGCGCAGTTGGCCAGCCACTCCCCCGTGTCGACGTGCTCGTAGTCCAGGGTGCGGGTCGGCTGCAGGCCGAGCAGGACGACCGGGACCTTCGCGGCCTGCACGGCGGCGACGACCGTGGCCGACGTCGCGTAGGTGACGACGTGGCAGAGGATCAGGTCGACCTGCTCGCGGGCGAACAGGTCGCCGGCGATCCGGGCCTTCTGCGGCGTGTCGATCAGGCCGGCGGAGACGACGTCCCCGCCGAGCTCGGTCACCTGCCGCTCGACGTCGGCCTGGTAGCCCTTGCAGCGCTCCTCGAGGCCCTCGAACTGGTCCCAGTACGCCTGAAGGCCGATGCCGAAGACGCCGATGCGGCCGGTCGCGCGTGCGGACGGGCGGGCATCGGTGTCTGCGGGGGCGGTGCTCTGGGCGGTGGAGGGGGTGGTGCTCATGCGGTCCTGGGTGCTCGTGGTGGTTCGCGGAGCGGCGGGAGCGGGTGCCGGGGCGCCCGCCCCGCCGTCGCGAGGGGGTTCGGCCCGGGCACGCGCCTCGTGGCGCGGGTCCCGCCCGGGGTCGGCGAACGCTTCGGTCGCCGGCTCCGGTCCCGGGCGCCGCGGTCCTCACGGGCCGCGACGTCCGGGTAGGGCCTCGTCGGCGACGCCTCCCGGCACGGAGCCGGGGACGCCACCGTCGTGTCCTAGAAGTCGAACTTGTCGATGTTGTCCTTGGTGAACGTGGTGGGCGGCCCGAGGACGATCTCGCCGTCCTTGCCGATGGTCTTCGTGCCGAGCTTGCCCGCCTTGAAGGACTCGCCCTGCTTGCCGGTGATCACGTCGGAGGCCAGGGCGGCCGCGGCGTAGCCGCCGAGGTAGCCGACGTCCTCGGGGTTCCACAGCGCGAACTGCGCGACGGTGCCGTCCTTGACGAACTTGCGCATCTGGTTCGGCGTGCCGAGACCCGTGATCGCGACCTTGCCCTTGTACTTCGAGGACGAGACGTAGCGGGCGGCGGCGGCGATGCCGACGGTCGTCGGGGAGACGATCGACTTCAGGCTCGGGTAGGCCGACAGGAGACCCTGCGCCTGCTGGAACGACTTCTGGTCGTCGTCGTCGCCGTAGGCGACCTTCACGAGCTTGATCTTGGAGTACTCGGGCTTCGCGAGCTCGGTCTTCATGATCTTGATCCAGGCGTTCTGGTTCGGCGCGTTGGCCGTCGCGGACAGCACGGCGACGTCGCCGCCGGCGGAGCCCGCGGTCTGCAGCGCCTGCTTGGCCAGCTGCACGCCGATCGACTGCGTCGTGGCCTGGTTGATGAAGATCTGCCGGCCGGCCGGAGCGGAGTCCGAGTCCTGCGTGACGACCTTGATGCCGCGCTGCTGGGCCTGCTTGAGGACCGGGACGACCGCGTTCGGGTCGTTCGCGGCCAGGACGATCGCGTCCGGCTTCTGCTGCGTGATCGAGCGCAGCAGCGAGACCTGCGACGACGCGGCGGCGTCGGTCGGACCCTGGATCTTGGCGGTGCCGCCCGTCTCCTTGATGGCCGCGACGGTGCCCTGGTCCTCGAGCTCCTCGTAGGGGTTGCCGAGCTGCTTGGGCATGACGACGACGTTCAGGCCCTGCTTGATCGTGGCCGACGAGTCGGCGGCCGCGGTCGAGCTGCTCGACGAGGCGGCGGAGCCGCTGTCGTCGGAGTCGTCCTTGGTCGAGCCGCAGCCCGTGATGACCGCTGCACCCAGCACCACTGCGAACAGCAGCGCCAGGAACCGCGTGAAGCGTGAGTCACGCATTGGTGTTCCCCTCTCCTCCCGGCCCGGACTGAGGTGCCGCGGATCGGCCGGGCCGAGGAGGCCGAGTGCCGCGGGTGCTGATGCGGCGCGCCTCTCGGACGCGCGCAGCGATGTTCGGCCCCAGGACGGAGCCGACGAGCAAGATGCCGGTGACGATGTTGACCCAGGCGGTGTTGATGTCCGGGTCGAGATTGAGCGCCTTCTGGATGGCGCCGAGCAGGATCAGGGCGAGGATGACGCCGCCGATCGTGCCGGTGCCGCCGAAGATCGAGACGCCGCCGAGGACCACCGCCGCGATGGCGGTCAGCTCGAACCCGTCGCCGACGTTGCCGGCGGCGGTCGAGTTGCGGAGCGTCAGGAGAATCCCGGCCAGCGCGGCGATCGCACCGCTGAGGATGAAGAGCCGCAGCTGGATCCGGTTGACGCGCAGGCCGCTGAACCGCGCAGCCTCCTTGTTGGCGCCGATCGCGAAGATCGCCCGGCCGAACGGCGTCCGGTGCAGCACGACCGCGAAGATCGCGGCGAGCACGAGGAACAGGACGATCGTGTTCGGGATGACGGTGCCGGCGAAGTTGCCGAACGCCCAGTCCGTGTAGTTCGTCGGGAAGTCGGTGACCGACTCGTCGCCGAGGATCACGTAGGCCAGGCCGCGGAAGAGGGCCATCGTGCCGATCGTCACCGCGAGGCTGGGGAGCCCGAGGCCCGTCACGAGCCAGCCGTTGATCAGGCCGCAGAGCGCGCCGGCGAGGATGCAGATCGGCAGGATCGCCTCCATCGGCAGCCCCTGGTTCCAGAGGTAGCCCATGAGCGCCGAGCTGAGCGCCAGGACGGAGGCGACCGAGAGGTCGATCTCGCCGGTGGCGATGATCAGCGTCAGCGGCAGCGCCAGGATGGCGTACTCGGTGAAGTCGCTCGAGCCGGTGGTCAGCGAGTCGCCGGTCAGGAACTCGGACGAGATCCCCGCGCCGATGATGAAGACGACGACGATCAGGCCGACGATCAGGGTCTCCCAGCGGCCGAGGATCGTCTTGACGATCGAGTCCTCGGTGCGCGGGGCGGCCGGCGTCCGGTCGGGCGCCGGAGCCGTGGGCGAGATGGTGCTCATGCGGCGGTCCTCCGTCGGGCGGACCGCTGTCGCAGCAGCGCCTCGCTCTGGTTGGTGATCAGGCGGTCGAGCGAGATCGCGACGATGATCAGGAGGCCGACGATGGCCTGCTGCCAGAAGTCGTCGATCTTCAGGACGATCAGCGCGGTCTGGATCGTGCCGAGCACGACGGCACCGAGGGCGGCGCCGAAGACGGTGCCGGACCCGCCGGCGATCGCGACGCCGCCGACCACGGCCGCGCCGATGACGCGCAGCTCGTAGCCCTGTCCGCCGGTCGCGTCGACCGTGCCGTAGCGGGCCGCGTACATCGCGCCGCCGAGGCCGGCCAGCGCGCCGGAGATCACGAACGCCTGCGTGACGCGGCGGTCGCTCTTCAGGCCGGCGAGCTTGGCCGCCTGGCCGCCGGACCGGCCCGACGAGCCGATCGCGTAGAGCTGGCGGCCCCACGCGTAGTCGCGGGTGATGAACCAGAAGAGCACGATCACGACGACCGCGAGCACGATCAGCGTCGGGACGCCGAGCAGGTCGCCGGAGCCGACCTTCAGGAAGGAGTCGGGCAGGTCCTCCGCGTTGATCTGGCGCCCGCCGGTGACGAGGAACGCGACGCCGCGCAGGGCGTACATCGTGCCGAGGGTCACCACGAGCGCGGGGACGCGGCCCCACGTGACGAGCACGCCGTTGAGGAGGCCGCACGCGGCGCCGATCAGGATGGCGATGAGGACGCCGACGATCCACGGGACGCTCGGGTTCTTCGTCAGGAAGTCGCCGCAGAGGAACGCGGAAAGCCCGAGGATCGAGCCGACCGAGAGGTCGATGTTGCGCGTGACGATCACGAGCGTCATGCCCGCGGTCATCACGGCGATGATCGCGACGTTCAGGACCGTCTGCTTGAGGCTGTCGGCGTCCAGGAAGTTCGGCTCGATCGCCCCGGTGATCGCGACGATGGCGATCAGGACGACGATCAGGCCCAGCTCGCGGGCGCGGATCAGGCGGTCGACGACGCGGCGGCCGGCCGAGACGCGCTCGGCCTCCTCGGGCTCGACGGTCGGGCCCGAGGGCGCGGAGCCGCCGGGCCCGGGGGCCGCCGGCGTGGTGACGGGGGTGCTCATGCGATCTCCTCGGTGACCGCGGTGCGGCCCGTAGCTGCGCGGACGACACGCTCCTCGTTCGCCTCGGCCCGGGTCAGCTCGGCGGTCACGCGGCCCTCGAACATCACGAGGACGCGGTCGGCCATCCCCAGGACCTCGGGCAGCTCGCTCGAGACCATCAGGACGGCGAGTCCCTGGCCGGCGAGTTCGTTGATGATGCGGTGGACCTCCGCCTTGGTGCCGACGTCGATGCCGCGGGTCGGCTCGTCGATGATCAGGAGGCGGGGCTCGGTGCCCAGCCACTTGGCCAGGACGACCTTCTGCTGGTTGCCGCCCGAGAGCGTGCCGACCGGGTCGCTGAGCTTGCCGTACTTCAGCTGCAGCCGCTCGCCCCACTGGGATGCCTCGGCGCGCTCGCGCTTCGGGGACAGCAGGCCGCGCGAGCGCATGTCGCCCAGGCGGGCGAGCGTCGCGTTCTGGCCGATCGACATGTCCATGACGAGGCCCTGCTGGCGGCGGTCCTCGGGCACCAGCGCCATGCCGGCGGCGACGGCCGCGGTCGGCTTGCCGAGCGGCAGGTCGTGGCCGAGCATGTTCACGGTGCCCTCGGTGGCCTGGTCGACGCCGAAGATCGCCTGGACGACCTCGGAGCGTCCGGCGCCCACCAGGCCGGCCAGGGCGACGATCTCGCCGGCCCGGACCTGCAGGTCGACGTCGTAGAAGACGCCCTCGCGGGACAGGCCCTTCACGTCGAGGACGACGTCGCCGATGGTGGCGGGCGTCTTCGGGAAGAGCTGGTTGACGTCGCGGCCCACCATGCGGCGGACGAGCTCGTCCTCCGGCAGCTCGGACAGCGGGCCGTCGTGGACGACCTCGCCGTCGCGCATGACGGTCACGACCGTGGCGATCTCGTAGACCTCCTCCAGCCGGTGGCTGATGAAGAGGACGGCGGCGCCGCGGGCCTGCAGCGCCCGGACGACGCCGAACAGGCGGTCGACCTCGCGGCCGGACAGGGCGGCGGTCGGCTCGTCCATGATCAGGACGCGCGCGTCGAAGCTCATCGCCTTCGCGATCTCGACGATCTGCTGGTCCGCGATCGACAGGCCCTGCACCGGACGGTCCGGGTCGAGGTCGACGCCGAGGCGGTCGAGCAGGCCCTGGACGGTCTGCTTCATCGCCGGGCGGTCGATGCGACCGAACGAGCGCTTGGGATGACGCCCCATGACGACGTTCTCCGCAACGGAGAGGTCGGGGAAGAGCGTCGGCTCCTGGAGGATCACGGCGACGCCGGCGTCGCGGCTGTCGGCGGTGGAGTGGAAGACGACGGGCTCGCCGTCGACCAGCACGCTGCCGCTGTTGGGGCGGTCGACGCCGGTGAGGATCTTCACCAGCGTGGACTTGCCCGCGCCGTTCTCGCCCATCAGCGCGCGGACCTCGCCGGCGCGCAGGGCGAGGGACGCGTTCTTCAGCGCGTGGACCGCGCCGAAGGAGCGGCTCGCGCCGTCGAGGGCGACGAGCGGGGTCGTCGTCGCGTCGGTGCTCATGCGGACGCCTCCTCCGGGGACGGGGCGTCGTCGCCCTCGTCGAGGCGGCGGACCGCGACGCCGGGCACGTCGATGGCCGACAGCAGGTCGGAGTCGGCGGCCAGGCCGGCGACGAGGACGTCGCTGCAGTCCGAGACCGGGCCGATCACGGACAGGCCGCGGCGGTCGAGCTTGCCGCCGTCGACCAGCAGCGTCGCCTGGCCGGCCTGGGCGATCATCGCGCGCTTGACCTCGGCCTCGAGCGGGTCGGCGTCGGTGAGCGTGCCGTCGGGGGCGATGCCCTTGACGGAGAGGAACGCGCGGTCCGTCCAGTGGCGCTTGAGCGCCTCGACGGCGACGGGACCGACGAAGGAGCGGGAGATGCGGCGCAGCTGCCCGCCGGCGGCGATCAGCTCGATCGTCTCGCGGGCGTTGGAGGAGACGAGGTCGATGATCGGCAGCGAGTTGGTCACGACGGTGACGGGCCGGTCGTCGCGGATCAGGACCTCGGCGAGGTGGTAGGCCGTGGTCGACGAGTCGAGGAACAGCGCCTCGCCGTCCTCGACGGTCGCGGCGGCCGCGACGGCGAGCGCGCGCTTGGCGGCCGTGGCCGTCGCCATCCGGGCGGAGAACGAGTCCTCGTGCGAGCTGGTGCTCGGAAGGACGGCGCCGCCGTGCGTGCGGCGGGCGGAGCCCTGGCGCTCGAGCTCGGCGAGGTCGCGGCGGGCGGTCATCGGGGAGATGCCGAAGCGCTCCTCGATCTCGGCGACCGTGACGGCGCGCTGGGCCTGCAGGAGCTCGAGGATCGCCTCGCGGCGACCCTCGGCGAGTCGAAGTCTGTCGTCCGGTGCTTTGCGGTTGCTTTTTGACACTACGGCGGTCCCTTCCCCTACAAGTGCGCGGGTTCGCGCAGAAACGATCAGAACAGATCGGGATGTCTGTGTCAAGACGCACAGTGAACACGCTGTTGCGTCCCGACGGAATCGCCCTCCTGGACGGCGATTCCTCCCGTTCTGACGACCGTCCACCGATGGCGGTGGACGGAGTCAGCGTGGTGCCCGGCCCGGACAGATGACCATGTGCGCGCGTGAACGAACACGAACACGGCCTCCCACGGGTGCCGCGTGCCGCCCCGGCGACCACGACTGCGGGGCTGCGGCCCGGCGGCGGCCGGGGCGGGCGGCTAGCCCGGCGGTCCGGACTCGTCGACGAGGACGACGACGAGGGTCCGGGGTCCGTGGACGCCCTCGACCCGCTGCAGCTCGATGTCGCTCGTGGCGGACGGGCCGGACACGAACGTCAGGGGCGGGGCCGGCGGTCCTCCCGGCGGCGCCGGACGCAGCACGAGGAACGCATCGTCGACGTCGTCGACCAGCTGGCCGGAGCGCACGACGCAGACGTGCCGGTCCGGGACGAGCGTCAGTCGGCGCGGCCCCTGGTCGTCGGTGTGGTCCAGCACGATCGTGCCGGTCTCCGCGATCGCGCTGCGGCAGGCGGTGACGACGGCGTCGACGTCCGGCAGCTCCGCCGTGCTCAGCGCCGAGCCGTCCCGGGCGCCCGCGGGCCGCCACGCGGCGGGCAGCCCTCGGGGGGCCGCGACGGCGCTCGGGTCGAGATCGTCGAGGGCGTCCGCGATCGCCGCCCCGACACCGGCGGGATCCGTCCGGACGACCGTCGCGCGGTAGTCGGCGACCCGCTCGGCGAAGCGCTCCAGGAGGTCGGCGGGGTCGACCTCCGGCCGCGCACGTCGCGCGGGCGCGGGCGGCGTCTGGTCGTGGTCCGGGTCGCGCTCGGTGGCGGCCCGCTCTGCCGTCCGCAGCGCCGCGCGCACGCGGGCGAGGACCTCGTCGCGGCCGCTCACGGGCGCTCCTCCTCCCGCTCGCGCCACCACGACCGGAACGACGGCTCGGGGTCCGGCAGGTCGCGCGACGCGGTCCAGCCCTTCAGGCCGGGCAGCTTGCCCCGCTTGCCGCGGCCGTTGTCGATCAGGGCGAGCCCGAGGCGTCCGGCGCGCTGCGCGGCCTCGTAGGCCCGGCGGCTGTCCATGACGCGCGCGACGCTGCGCATCGCCAGGCGCTCGACGCCGGCGTGGTGGCCCTTGCCCGACGCGTTGGTCTCGGCGGTCACGCGCCCGCGCAGGTGCACGAGGATCTGCGGGATGTCGATCTTGACCGGGCAGACCTCGTAGCAGGCGCCGCAGAGGCTCGACGCCCAGGGCAGGGTCGGCGCGGTGTCCAGCCCCTGCAGCTGCGGGGTCAGGATCGCGCCGATCGGGCCCGGGTAGATCGACTCGTAGGCCTGTCCCCCGGTCCGCTCGTAGACCGGGCACACGTTCAGGCAGGCGGAGCAGCGGATGCAGCGCAGCGCGTCGCGGCCGACGGGGTCCGCCAGGGCGTTCGTGCGCCCGGCGTCCACGAGCACGAGGTGGAACTCCTCCGGGCCGTCGGGGTGGGTGGGGTCCGCATAGATCCCGGTCCACAGCGACGTGTAGGGGTTCATCCGCTCGCCGGTCGACGACCGCGGCAGCAGGCGGAGGATCGTGCCGAGGTCCTCCCACGTCTCCAGGACCTTCTCGATGCCCATCACCGTGATGAGGGTCTTCGGGAGCGTCAGGCACATGCGGCCGTTGCCCTCGGACTCGACGATCGCGACCGTGCCGGTCTCGGCGACCGCCGCATTGGCGCCGGAGATCGCGACGGGCACGCGGAGGAACTGCTCGCGCAGGTGCCGGCGGGCGGCCTCGGCCAGTGCGGCGGGGTCGTCGGAGACCTCGGCGGCGCCGGGCAGGTGCTCGCGGAAGATGTCGCGGATCTCGCGCCGGTTGCGGTGGATCGCGGGGACGAGGATGTGGCTCTGCCGATCGCCCCCGAGCTGGACGATGAGCTCCGCCAGGTCGGTCTCCTGCGAGCGGATGCCGGCGTCCTCCAGCGCGGGGTTCAGCTCGAGCTCGTCGGTCAGCAGCGACTTGACCTTGATGACCTCGTCGCTGCCGGTGGCGCGCACGAGGTCCACGACGATCCGCTGGGCCGCGGCCTTGTCGGGCGCCCAGTGGACGACGCCGCCGGCGGCGCGGACGTTGTGCTCGAGCTCCTCGAGCCGCTCGTCCAGCCGCCGCAGCGCGCGGTCGCGGGCGGCGGCGCCCTCGTCGCGCAGCGCCTCCCAGTCGTCGACCTCGGCCACCACGTCACTGCGCTTGGCGCGGATGGCGGTCGTCGCGTGCCCCAGGTTGGACCGCAGCTGCTCGTCCTGCAGCGTCGCCGCCGCGGCCTTCGGGAAGTCCAGGGGGTGCTCGGGCCAGCGCTCGCTCATCGCGCCGCCGCCCGCAGGGTCTTCGGCAGCCGGTCGTCCGACGCGGGCACGCCCACGAGGATCTCCGCGTAGTGCAGCGGCCGCACCGGGGCGCCCTGCCGGGAGAGCCCGCCGCCCATGTGCATCAGGCACGACGAGTCCGCGGCGGCCAGGACCTCGGCCCCGGTCCCGCGGACGTTGCGCAGCTTGTCGTCCATCATCGCGGTCGACACGCCGGCGTTGGTGACCGCGAACGTGCCGCCGAATCCGCAGCACGAGGTGGCCTCCGGCAGCTCGCGCAGCTCGATCCCCGGGACGTGGCGCAGCAGCCGCTGCGGGCGGTCGCCGATCCCGAGCAGCCGCAGCCCGTGGCAGGTCGGGTGGTAGGTGACGCTGTGCGGGAAGGCCGGGGCGCCGACGTCCTCGATCCCGAGGTCCTCGACGAGGTACGTCGAGAGGTCGCGGGTGCGAGCGGCCAGGGCGCGGGCCTCGCGCAGGAGGCCGGCGTCGCCGGAGCGCTCCGCGAGGTGCGGGTAGTGCTCGACGACCTGGGCCGCGCACGACGGCGACGGCGAGACGACGATCTCGGCGTCGGCGAACGCGTCGATCGTGCGGCGCATCAGCCGGGTCGCGTCGTCCGGGTGCCCGCCGTTCTGGTGCATCTGGCCGCAGCAGGTCTGCTCCATCGGTACGTCGAGCGTCACCCCGACCCGCTCGAGCACGGCCACGCTCGCGCGGCCGACGTTCGGGTACAGGGTGTCGACCAGGCAGGTGATCAGCAGCGAAGCCCTCGTCCCCATCCCGTGCAGCGTAGCTTGCCGCGATCGTTCACGGGGGTTTGTGTGCGATTGCGTTCGGATGACCGGACGGACGACCGACCGGCCGGTGCTCCGAAGGGCGGCGGCGTGATCCGTACACCCCCGACGGGGCCGCGAGATCCGCCGGTCCGCAGGCTCCGGACAGCACCCGTTGATCGAACATAAAGGCCGTGCGGCTACGATCGGCCCATGGATTCATCGGGGCGCACCGCCCGCGTGCTGATCGTCGAGGACGACGAGGAGATCGCCGGGGTCCTCGGCCGGACCCTCCGGCTCGAGGACTACGAGACGCGGACGGCCCGCGACGGCCAGAGCGCGCTGGCCGAGGCCCGGACGTTCATGCCGGACCTCGTCATCCTCGACCTCGGCCTGCCGGACATGGACGGCATCTCCGTCGCCGGGCACCTGCGGGAGTCCGACGACGTGCCGATCCTCATCCTCACCGCGCGCGACGCCGTCGAGCACCGCGTGAAGGGCCTCGACAGCGGCGCCGACGACTACCTCGTCAAGCCGTTCGAGCGCGACGAGCTGCTCGCCCGCATCCGCGCGCTGCTGCGTCGTCGTCCCCCGCGCGGCGAGGCCGCGCTGGTCTGCGCCGACCTCACGCTCAACCCGGCCACGCACGAGGTCTTCCGCGGCGAGCGCCACATCGAGCTGACGCAGCGCGAGTTCGAGCTGCTCGAGTACCTGATGCGCAACGAGAAGCTCGTCGTCCCGCGCCAGCGCCTGCTGGAGGAGGTCTGGGGCTACGACCCGCTCGCGTCGACCAACACGATCGAGGTCTTCATCTCGAACGTCCGGCGCAAGCTCGAGGAGGGCGGCGAGGATCGCCTCGTCCACACCATCCGCGGCGCCGGCTACGTGCTGCGCGTCGGGCGCTGAGCCCCACCGGACCGGGTGGCTGCCGTCCCCACTCGTCGTAGGACGGCCCCGAAGCGCGCGCTGCCGCTCCGGGGCCTCGACCGCCTGCCGATCCGCTGGCGCCTGGCCGTCGTCTCCGCGACGCTGACGGGCGTCATCCTCCTGATCTTCGCGATCGCCGTCGGCACGTTCACGACGCGCCGGATCGACAGCGACTTCCAGACGCAGACGGGGGCGCGCTTCGACACGATCAGCCAGCGGCTGCGACTGGTCGCCCGCAACGGCGGCTACGCCATCGACGGCTCGCGGCTCCAGGCCGCGACGGGGGACAACACGACCGCGGTAGCGGTCTGGGCACGCGAGCGCAACGGGCGGTTCGTCCCGCTGTACTCGTCGCCGACGGGCGTCGACCTCGGCTCGCCCGGCGACGGGCGGGACCGGGTCGGGGACATCCGTGTCGAGACGCGCGTCTTCGATCGCTCGATCCTCAACAGCAACGGGTCGCCGGTCGTGGTGCCGTTCAAGTTCCCGACCAACCGTCTCGGCGACCCGCTGTTCGGCGCCGCGGGCAGCGTCCTGGGCGTGACGCCGAGTCCGGTGTCGGTCGCCGTTCGCGTCGGCCGCTCCTACGACGCAGTGGAGCGCACCACCCGCCGCGTCTGGTCGGCCCTGGCCCTCGGCGTCATCGGCGGCACGTTCCTCGCGTTGATGGCCGGCCTGGCGCTCGGCGCCCGAGCGATGGGTCCCGTGCGGCGGATGACCTACACGGCACGGCACATCGCGCGGACCCGCGACCTCGACGCGAAGATGCCGAAGTCGCGGGTCCACGACGAGATCGCGGAGCTCGGCGGCACGCTGCAGGACATGCTCGACGAGCTCGCGGCCGCCCAGGCGACGGTCGACGCCACGCTCCAGCGTCAGCGCGAGTTCATCGCCGACGCGTCGCACGAGCTGCGCACGCCTCTGACGTCGGTGCAGGCGAACCTGGAGCTGCTGGCGCTGACCACCACCGGCGACGACCAGGAGGCCGCCGAGTCCGCGCTGCGCTCGTCGCGGCGGATGCGCCGCCTGGTCGCCGACCTGCTGCTGCTGGCCCGCATGGACGCCAGCCGCGAGGTCGAGCGCACCGAGGTCGACCTCGACCGGGCGATCCTCGAGGCGGTCGACGAGCTCGAGCCGCAGATCGGGGACCACGAGGTCGTGCTGGACCTCGACCCCGTGACGGTCGACGGCATCCGCGACGAGCTGGTGCGGATGGTCGCCAACCTCGTCGGCAACGCGCTGCGGCACACGCCGCCGGGGACCGAGATCCGGGTCCGCCTGCGTTCCGAGGGGACGCGCGGAGAGCTCGTGGTCGAGGACGACGGCGAGGGGATCCCGGCGGACCTGCGCCGGCGGATCTTCGACCGCTTCGTCCGGCGCGGCGGCGAGGGCGCCGGATCGACCGGCATCGGCCTGGCGATCGTCCGCGCGGCCGCCCAGCGCCACGGTGGCGACGTGCGCGTCGAGGCGACCGACCCGGCCACCGGGCGCGGCGCCCGGTTCGTCGTCGCGATGGTCGTCCGGCCGGGCGACCCGGAGGACACCGTGGGCAGCCTGGCCGACGAGGCCGGCGGCGCGCTGTGGTCGGCGGGCGACGAGGTCCACGAGATCCCGAACTTCGTCCGCGAGCTCGACGACGGCGCGGACCTCGTCATGGGCAACCGGATGAAGAACATCCAGC
>NZ_JBFAPC010000072.1:0-27827 GCF_040675535.1 Patulibacter sp. NPDC049589
CGAACGCCCAGATCGCGAGAACGACCGACGCCGCCACGAGGTACCAGGTGTGGTTGAAGAGGTTCGAGTACTTCGGCGACGCCTCCGAGACGTGCAGACGCCGTCGTGAGCCTCGTCGCCGACGGCGAGTACGGGCCCGGCGAGCGGGAGGCCGCGGCCGCGGCCTACGCGGCCGTGGGCATCACGGCGGAGGGCGTGCCGTCGGAGGACTTCGGCGGACTCTCCCCCGCGGTGCTCGACGCGGCGAGCGAGCGGGTGCTCGCGGCGCTGGACGGCGGCGGCACCGTCTACCTGCACTGCCGGGCGGGCTGGCAGCGGTCCGTCGTCGTCGCGGCGGCGGTGCTCGGCCGGCGGAGGGGCGGGACCCCGGAGCAGGCGCTCGACGTGGTGCTCGCGCACCGGCGGGGTGCGTGCCCCCTGCCCCACCAGGTCGAGGACCTGCGGCGGTGGTGGGCGGCCGGGACGGCCTGAGGACCTGCGGCGCGGACGCCGTGGCGTCCGGTGCGGCGGGCCCGGTCGGGCCCGCGGGATGCGGCTCCCGGTGCGGGTGCACCGGGGCGCCGGCGGGTCTACCGCTCGGCGCCCTCGAGCTCGGCGTCGTCCTTGCCCTGCAGGCGCTCGCGACCACGGCGGACCGCGGCGATGAACTTCATGAGGTTGACCTCGAGCGTGTTGAGGATCTCGTCGGCGTAGTCCTCGGCGCCGAGACGGATCTCGCGCTCGCGGGCCCGGGCCTCGTCGATGATGTCGTCCGCCTCGCGCTCGGCGAGCTTGACGACCTCCTGCTCGGCAACGAGCTCGACCTGCTGCTCCTTGCCCTCCTTGATGATCCGCTCGGCCTCCCGCTTGGCCTCCGCGAGCATCTCCTGCCGCTCCTTCACGATCCAGCGCGCCTGCTTGATCTCTTCCGGGATCGTCGCGCGCATCTGGTCGAGGATGTCGAAGATCTCCTCGCGGTCAACGCGAACCTGGTCCGTCAGCGGGACCTGCTTCGCGTTGTGTACGAGGTCGTCGAGTTTGTCGATGAGGACCAGAACGTCCATGGCACACTTCCGATTCGCGGTGGTCGGGAGAAGTCCTTCTTTTCCCGATGGATCCGCGTAGGGCGGAACGAGGGTGGGATTGACTGACCGCCCCCCATATCCTGCCGGATCCGCCGCACATCACCAACGCGGGGGGTCCTGAGCTGCAAGATCGCGCCCAGACGGCGTCCACGACGGGGCGTCCGCGACGACCCCGGACGCCGGTCCGGGGCCCCGCCGCGGAGGATTCGCGGACGCCGGCGGACGCCCGGTCGTCCCGCGGGCGGTCAGTCGTCGTTGGTGGCGCGCGCGACGCGCTCGCCGAGGAGCTTCGCCACCGGGGCGGGGACGAGCTCCTCGAGCTGGCCGTCGAAGCGGGCGAGCTCCTTCACCCAGCTCGACGACAGGAAGGCGTACCGCGGCGAGGCCATGACGAAGACCGACTCGATTTCCGGCGCCTGCTGGCGGTTGAGGTGCCCCATCTCCATCTCGTACTCGAAGTCCGAGATCTGGCGCAGGCCCTTGACGATCGCCTGCGCGCCGATCCGCCGCGCGTAGGAGACCAGCAGCTCGTAGAACGGCTCCACGCGGACGTTGGTGACGCCCGCCTCGGCGAGCGCGTCCTGGATGAAGCCGATCCGCTCGTCGATCGTGAACAGCGCGGTGCTCTTGCGCACCGACTGGTTGACGACCGCCACGACGACCTCGTCGAACAGGCCCGCGGCCCGCTTGATGATGTCGAGGTGGCCGTTGGTCACCGGGTCGTAGCTCCCGGGGACGAGGGCGATTCGATGGTCGGTGTCTGGGCTCATGGGCGATGGATCCGGATCAGGGTGTCCCCGTAGCGACGTTCGTCCGCGTCGCCGAGGCCGAGGGTCAACGGGGAGCGACGGTCCGATTCCGTCACCACCCGCGCGCCCTCGCGCAGCAATGGCCGCAGCGCCGCGTCGAGCACCGGGGCGATCCCGGGCGCGTCGCGGTACGGCGGGTCGAGCAGGACGAGATCGTATGCCTCGCCGCGCGCGCCTGCGTCCCGAAGGGCGCGCCGGTAGTCGCCGCGCACGACGCGGGCCTCGTCCGGCCCGAGACCGAAGGCCTGCACGTTGGCCTGGAGCGCGTCCAGGGCCTTGCGGTCGCGCTCGACGAACGTCGCCCGCGCGGCGCCGCGGGAGAGCGCCTCGAGCCCGAGCGCGCCGGTCCCGGCGAAGAGGTCCAGGACGACCGCGCCGTCCAGCGGCCCGAGGATCGAGAAGAGCGACTCGCGCACCCGGTCGCCCGTCGGCCGCGTGTCGAGACCGGGCGGCGCCTGGAGGCGGCGCCCGCGGAAGCGTCCGGCGACGATCCTCACGCGGGGATCGCCCCGGCGTCCTCGGCCTCGGCGGCCCGGGCGTCGACGGCCTCGCGCAGGCCGACGTGGACCGGCTGCTCGAGGTCGGGGTCGACCGCGTGCAGCTCCTCCGCCACGTCGCGGGCCCGCAGGAGCAGGTCGGCGTCGTCGGGCAGGCGGGCGGTGCGGTAGCGCGCGATCCCCGACTGGCGGGTGCCGAGCAGCTCGCCCTCGCCCCGCAGCTGCAGGTCGACCTCCGACAGCTCGAAGCCGTCGGTGTGGGTCGCCAGCGCCCGCAGCCGCGCGGTGCTCTTCGGGCCGAAGAGCAGGCACGTCGACGCGTTGCCGCCGCGGCCGACGCGGCCGCGCAGCTGGTGGAGCTGGGAGATCCCGAAGCGCTCGGCGTTCTCGATCAGCATCACCGTCGCGTTGGGGACGTCGATGCCGACCTCGATGACCGTCGTGGCCACCAGCACGTCGGCGGTGCCGGCGGCGAAGCGCTCCATGACGGCCTGCTTCTCGGCGGGGCGCATCTGGCCGTGCAGCAGCTCGACGCGCAGCTCCTTGAGCTCGCCGGTGGAGAGCCGCTCGTGCTCCGCGACCGCCGAGCGGGCGTCCAGGGCCTCGGACGTCTCCACCAGGGGGCAGACGACGAACGCCTGGCGGCCGGCGGCGACCTCCTCGCGGATCCGCTCGTAGGCCCGCTCGCGCTCGCGGTCGCTGGCGCAGACGTGGGTGGAGATCGGCTTGCGGCCGGCCGGCAGCTGCCGCAGCGCGACGACGTCGAGGTCGCCGTAGGCCAGGAGCGCCATGGTCCGCGGGATCGGCGTCGCGGTCATGTGCAGCAGGTGCGGAGCGAGGCCCTCCGGGGCCTTGCGGTCCAGGCGGCTGCGCTGCTTGACGCCGAAGCGGTGCTGCTCGTCGACGACCGCGACGGCGAGCGAGCGGAAGACCACCGGGTCCTCGATCAGCGCGTGCGTGCCGACCAGCAGCGGCAGCTCCCCGGACGCGAGGCGGGCGAGCAGGACCTTGCGGCGGGACTGGGGCGTCGACCCCGTCAGGAGCTCCACGGGCACCAGGACGTCGCCCAGGAGCTTCTGGAGGGTGCGGAAGTGCTGGTCGGCCAGCGTCTCCGTCGGCGCCATCAGCGCGGCCTGGTGGCCGCACTCGACGGCGCGCAGCATCGCGTGGAGCGCCACGACCGTCTTGCCGGAGCCGACCTCGCCCATCAGCAGGCGCTGCAGCGGCACGTCGCCGGCGAGCCCGCGGGCGTTGGTCTCCACCGCCTTGACCTGGTCGCCCGTCAGCGCGAAGGGCAGAGCCTCCGCGACCCAGCGGTCCGTGAGGCCCGAGGGGCCGTCCAGCGCGACCGCCGGGCGGCTCTGGCCGTGGCGTCGGCGCCGGCGCAGGTACTCCAGCTGGCCGAGCAGCAGCTCGTCGAAGGCCAGCCGCCGCCGGCCGGCCTCGTGGTCCCCGAGGTGCGCGGCGTGCAGGGCGTCGACGCGCCCGGGCAGCCGGTACCGGGCCCGAAGGCGCGCGGGCAGCGGGTCCACGGCCTCGAAGAGCTCGTCCTGCAGCTCGCGGACGCGGGCGAGGATCTCGATCGAGGTGATGCCGTCGGTGGCGGGGTAGCGCGCCATCGTGGGGCCGTCCCCCTCCGGATCCGCGGCGGGGTCGGCCTCCCCCGTGTCGACGACGGTCCCCGGCCCGTCCGGGATCCCGGAGTCCGGCAGCACGCCGGCGTTCAGCGAGACGGCGGGCTCGGGTAGCGGGTCGCTGCTGGGCGCGTGCGCGGCGACGGAGAACCGCCCGGGGCCCTTCGAGGTGCCGCTCAGCAGCAGCTTGGTGCCGGGCGGGTAGCGCTCGACGAGCCACGGCTGGTTGAAGAACGCGACGCGCAGGACGCCCGTGCCGTCGGTGACGAGCGCCTCTACGAGCGGGCGCATGCCCCGGCGACGCACGGGCCGGCTGGCGATCCGCTGGACCTGGACGAGCAGCGTCACGCGCTCCCCCTCGGGGACACCGGAGATCGTCCCGACCCGGCCGCTCTCGACGGGCAGGTGCGTCAGCAGGCCGCCGACGGTGTCGATCCCGATCGCCGCCGCGGCCTTCAGCGCCTTCTTGCCGCCGAAGCCGCTGGGGGCGTCCCAGCGCGACGGGCGCGGGAAGCGGACGGGCGCGGCGAGCAGGTCCTCGACGGACGCGGGCTCACCGGTCGCGAAGACCGTGGCGTGGGGATCGTCGACCGGCACCGCGTCGGATCGTCCCGGACCCGCCGGATGGGACGCGCCGGCCCCGCTCACCCGGTGGCGACGAGCCACCACCAGGCGGTCTGCCCGCCGGCGAGGACGTCGGTCTCGGTGCCCTCGGGGACCAGCGCGGCGACTGCGAGGTCGTCCAGCGGCGCGCCCTCGCCCGAGGCCAGGACGACGAGCTCGCGGCCGTCCTCCGTGGTCCGGGTCAGCACGGTGCGCAGCACATCCTCGGGGCTGCCCCACGCGACGAGGTCCTCGCCGACGTAGCCCAGCGCGTCGCCGACGGCGAAGCGGCCGGCGGGGTCCGGGCGGGCGGCGGGCGCGACGCCGCCGGTGGTCAGCTCGGCGACCTCGGCCTCGACGCCCTCGGCGCTGTCGGCCGCGCTGGCGCCGTCGTCCGCCGCGGCGAGCGCGGCCAGACCGGCCTGCTGCGAGCGGGTCGGGACGACGACGGTCGGCTTCGTGGCGAGCTCGGCGGCGCGCTCGGCGGCCATGCGCACGTTGCCGTTGTTCGGCAGCAGGACGACCTCGTCCGCCGGGGCGGCCTCGATCGCGGCGACGAGGTCGGCGGTCGACGGGTTCATCGTCGCCCCGCCGTCGACGACCAGCGCGCCCTCGTCGGCGAACGCGCGGATCAGCCCGGCGCCGGAGACGACCGCCAGGACGGCGCTGCGGGTGTGCTCGCGCTGCCCGGAGGCGGCGGCGTGCAGGGCCTCGGCCGCGGCGGCGGAGCGCCCGGTGCGCGCGGCGACCTGGGCGTCCATGTCCGCGACGTCGACGCGGGAGACGTCGCCCGCCCCGTCGAACAGCGCCATCGCGCCGTCGGGATCGTCCGTGTGGACGTGGACTTTCAGGGTCTGCTCGTCGCCGACGACGACGATGATCGAGTCGCCCATCCGCGCCAGGTCGTCCCGGACGCGCCCGGCGTCGAGGTTCGGCCCGGTCACGGCGAAGTTCGTGCAGAAGCGGAACGTCTCGGACGCGTGGCTGATGCCCTCGAGACGCGCGGCCGCGTAGTGCGGGATGTCGAAGTCCTCGCCGGGCTGGCCCTGGCGGAGGAAGCGGATGACGCCCGCGAAGAGCACGAGCAGCCCGAAGCCGCCGGCGTCGACGACCCCGGCCTCCTTCAGGGCGGGCAGGAGCTCGGGGCCCTCGTCGAGCGCGCGCATCCCGGCGCCGATCGCCTCGCCGATGACGATCGCCAGCGCGAAGGACTGCTCGGCGTCGCCGGCCGGGGCGCCGAGCTGCCCGGGCTCGAGCTGCGCGACGGCGTGCGACGCGGCGCCGGCCATCTCGCGGACGACCGTGAGGATCGTGCCCTCGACGGGCTGGCGCACCGAGTCGTAGCCGCGCCGCGAGGCGCCGGCCAGCGCCGCCGCGACGAGCGGCGGGCGGATCAGCTCGCCGGGGCGTGCGACGAGCTCCTCGGCGGCGCCACGGATCAGCTGCGACAGGATGACGCCGCTGTTACCGCGCGCCCCGAGCAGGGCCGCGCGGGCCAGTCGCCGGACGAGCTCCTCGCGGCCACCCTCGTCCTCGAGCGTGAGGCCTTCGGAGAGGACGGCGTCGAGCTCCTCGACGACGGAGCGGAGGGTCAACGCCATGTTGTCCCCCGTGTCGCCGTCGGCGACCGGGAAGACGTTGAGGTCGTTGATCTCCTGCTTGCGCGAGTCGACGTGCGCCGCGGCCGCCGCCACGAGGTGGCGGAACCGGACGATGCTGGGATCGACCGAGGTCAACGGGGGATGAGGGACCGCCGGACGCGGAGCGTCCGGGTGGTCGCTAGACGGCCTTCTGGACCTTGCCGGCCTTCAGGCACCGCGTGCAGACGTACGCCCGCTGCGGAGCACCCTTGAGCACGATGCGCACCTTCTGCAGGTTCGGATCGAACCGACGCTTCGTGGCGCGCATCGAGTGGCTCCGGCTCTGCCCGAACGCGGGGCCTTTTTCGCAAGAAATGCAAACCTTCGCCATAAGACGAGAGAGGGTAGCGCGCGGCCCACCTCTCCCGTCGTGCGCCTCCCGTGCGGGCCGGATCCGCCGTCCGAGCGGGGGCTTTCCGTCCGTCCGGCGGCCGGGACCCGTCCGCCGCCCGGGTGCTCACGCGCCCCGGGGACCGCTCAGCGACGGATCGGCTCGGTGACGCGCTCGGGGAGCGGTGCGGGCGTCGGCGGGTGCGACGGGCGCCGTGGCGGGGCGGGGACCTGGTCCGCCAGGCGGCCGGGCTCGCGCAGCCGCACGGCGGACGGGGCGGCGGAGGGCAGCGGCGGCTCGGCGCTGCCTCCCCCACCCCGCGGGCGGACCGGGATCGGACGCGTGGACCCGCCGTCCTCGTCGTCCTTGAACCACCCGCGCAGCTCGCGGCGGGCGTCCTTGGGCATCAGGCGCCACCCGAAGAAGACCCCCGCGATGCCGTGGGGCAGGAAGATCGCCAGCAGCGCGACGGACTCGGTGTCCATCGCACCAGCGTAGCGCGCCGCGGCGGGCACGCCACGGAGCCGCTCGCGGCCCGGCCGACCCGGCGGGGCTCGCGGGCCGCCGACGCGCCCGGCGGGCCCGGCTCAGGTGCCGGAGAGGTCCCGGCGGACCTTCACGAGCGCCAGGACCGCGTCGGCGGCGTGGCGTCCCGAGTCCCGCTTGTCGCCGCCGGAGCGGGCGAGCGCCTGCTCCATCGAGTCGACGGTCAGGACGCCGAAGGTCGCGGGCACCCCGGTGGTGATCTGGACCTGCTGAAGCCCGGCGGCGGCCTGGGCGCAGACGAAGTCGTAGTGGTCCGTCTCGCCCCGGATGACGGCGCCGAGGCACGCGATGCCGCCGTAGCGGCCGGACTCGGCGAGGTACTTGGCGGCGAGCGGCAGTTCGAAGGCGCCGGGGACCTCGAAGACGTCGACGGGCTGCGGGGCCTTGCCGGCGGCCGTGGCGGCCTCGGCGAACGACGCCTGGGCGCCGGCGATGAGCCGGTCGGCCAGGTCGCGGTAGAACGTCGCCGCCACGATCGCGAAGCGTCCGTCGGTCATCGGGAGCCCCCCTCGGTGTCACCGTCGTGGGCGCCGGCGGTGCCGTCGGCGCGGTGGTCGCGGATCTGCTCGTCGCGGAGCATCTCCTCGTCCAGCGGCAGGCCCTGGTGGTGGATCGGATCCCCGACCGGCCCGCCGTTCACCGCCGCGCTGAGGATGTGGCCCATCCGGTCGCGCTTGGTGTTCATGTACGTCTCGTTGTGCTCGTTGGCGCGGTGCTCGATCGGCACCTGCTGCGAGACCGACAGCCCGTAGCCCTCCAACCCGCGGATCTTCTTCGGGTTGTTGGTCATGATCTTGATCGACGACAGGCCGAGATCCACCAGGATCTGCGCCCCGATGCCGTAGTCCCGCAGGTCCGCCGGCAGACCGAGCTTGAGGTTGGCGTCGACGGTGTCGTAGCCCTCCTCCTGCAGCTTGTAGGCGCGCAGCTTGTTCAACAGGCCGATCCCGCGACCCTCCTGGGCGAGGTACAGCAGGACGCCCTCGCCCTTCTCCTCGATCGTCATCAACGCCGACTCCAGCTGCTCGCCGCAGTCGCAGCGCAACGAATGGAAGACGTCGCCGGTCAGGCACTCCGAGTGCACCCGGACGAGCACGTCGTCCTTCCCGACGACGTCCCCCTTGACCAGCGCGACGTGGTGCTTGTCGTCCACCAGCGAGCGATAGCCGACCGCGGTGAACGTGCCGAACGCCGTCGGCAGGTTGATGTCGACGACCCGCTCGATCAGGCGATCGTTCTGCCGCCGGTAGGCGATCAGGTCCGCGACCGTGATCATCTTCAGGCCGTGCTTCTCGGCGTACGGAACGAGGTCCAGCACCCGGGCCATCGTCCCGTCCTCGTTCATGATCTCGCAGATCACGCCCGACGGATGGAGCCCGGCCAGGCGCGCGATGTCGACCGACGCCTCGGTGTGGCCGGTGCGCTCCAGGACGCCGCCGCGCTTGGCCTGCAGCGGGAAGACGTGGCCGGGGACCACGACGTCGCGCGGGCCCGAGCGGGGGTCGATCGCGACCGCGACGGTGCGGGCGCGGTCCTGCGCGCTGATGCCGGTCGTGACGCCCTCGCGAGCCTCGATCGAGACCGTGAACGCCGTCTCGAACTGCGCCTCGTTCTTCGCGGCCATCAGGTCCAGGCCGAGCTCCTCGCAGCGCTCCGGCGTCAGCGTCAGGCAGATCAGCCCGCGCGCCTCCTTCGCCATGAAGTTGATCGCCTGGGCGTCGGCGAACTGCGCCGCCACGACGAGGTCGCCCTCGCTCTCGCGGTCCTCGTCGTCGCAGACGATGACCATCTTCCCGGCGCGGATGTCCTCGATCGCCGCCTCGACGGTGTCGAACGGGTGCGCCACGGAACGGGCGGAGGTCTCGCTCACGAGCGGTCCTTTGCAAAGAGCAGCTTCTCGACGTGCTTCGCCAGCACGTCGACTTCGAGGTTCACGGGGTCGCCGGGGCCGACGCCGCCGAGCGTGGTGCGCTCCAGGGTCTCCGGGATCAGGGAGACCTCGAGGGCCGTCTCGTCGATCGCGGAGACGGTCAGGGACACGCCGTCGATCGTGATCGAGCCCTTCTCGACCACGTAGCGCAGGAGCGACGGATCCTCGGGGGCGATCCGCACGATCCGGGCGAAGCCGTCCGCGCGGGTCTCGACGACCGAGCCGGTCGCGTCGACGTGGCCCTGCACGATGTGGCCGCCGAAGCGGTCGCCCGCGGCCATCGCCAGCTCGAGGTTCACGCGGCCGCCGACGCGGGCGGCCCGCGACAGGCTCGTGCGCCGCAGCGACTCGTTCATGACGTCCGCTACGAAGCTCAGGGTCGCCACGGACGCGTCGGCGCCGCCGATCACCTCGGTGGACTCCCCCACGGCCGTCAGGCAGCAGCCGTTGACGGCGATCGAGTCGCCGGGGGCCAGCTCGCCGGCCAGCGACGTCGAGACGCGCAGGCGTACCCCGTCGTCCTGCGCGTCGACGGCCACGACCGTCCCGAGGTCCTGCACGATGCCGGTGAACACGGTCTCACCACTCCTTGAGGCGGGCGATGGTCAGGAGGTCGTCCCCGATCGCCTGCCGGGTCAGCTCCACGGGGCGGGCGGCGTCCGCGATCCGCTCGACGCCCTCGCCCCCGATCAGGCCCGGCGCCTGGCGGCCGCCGAGCAGCAGCGGGGCGACGAACATGCGCAGCTCGTCGATCTCCCCCGCGTCGAAGAACGCGCCCGCGAGGTGCGAGCCGCCCTCGAGCATCATCGAGGTGACGCCCCGCTGGCCGAGCTCGGCGAGGGCCGAGCGGACGCGCGAGTGCTCGTTCTGCCCGGAGACGACGATCACCTCGACGCCGGACGCGGTCAGGGCGTCGGTGGCCGAGCGGGACGCCGCGCGGCTCGTGATGACGGTGACGGGCGCCTCGTCGACGGAGGCCACGAGGCGGCCGTCGAGCGGGAGCCGGGCCTCCGAGTCGAAGACGACGCGGCGCGGCTGGCGGCCGGCGTCGGGGACGCGCGCGGTCAGCTGCGGGTCGTCGGCCAGGGCGGTGCCGATGCCGACGACGACGGCGTCGACCTCCGCCCGCCAGCCGTGCGTGAGCTCGCGGGACGGGCCCGACGAGATCCAGCGGGAGTCGCCGGAGTGCGTGGCGAGGCGGCCGTCGAGGCTCGTGGCCGTCTTCATCATCACCCACGGCAGGCCGGTGCGGGCGTGCTTGCGGAACGCCTGGTTCTGCAGGCGGGCGCGGCGGCCGACGTCGGAGTCGGGCGCCGCGGAGTCGACGGCGACGCCCTCGTCCCGGAGGATCCCGAGGCCGCGGCCGGACGCCTTGACCGACGGGTCGTCGGCGGCGACGACGACGCGGCCGAAGCCGGCGGCGAGGATCGCGTCGGTGCACGGCGGGGTGCGGCCCTGGTGGCAGCACGGCTCCAGCGAGACGTAGATGGTGGCCCCGGTGAGGTCCTCGCCGGCGCACGCGGCGATCGCGGCGACCTCGGCGTGTGGGCCTCCGAGCTCGGCGTGCCAGCCCTCGCCGAGCACCTGGCCGTCGCGCGAGACGACGGCGCCGACCATCGGATTCGGGCTCACCTGCCGGCGCCCGCGCTCGGCGAGCTCCACCGCCCGCTCCAACAGGGCCACGTCTCGGGCATCGATCGTCATCCGCACACCGGAGGATAGAGCGGCGGGTCGGGCGCCCCCTGTGCGCCTGGCGCTGCGGTGGACGGTCCGGGCGCGGGGGCGCTCACGCGCCGGCGCACTTGCCGCCGGAGAGCTCGTAGACCTTCATCACGGCGCCCGGCCGGTCGTAGGCCCGCGGGTAGTAGTCGAACGACCAGTCGAAGTCGAAGGGCACCGGCTTCGCGCCCTTGCGGTAGGGCGAGGACTCGAAGACGAGCTTCGCGTCGCGGTCCAGCGCCTCGTAGTACTCGATCGCCCGCGGCACCTTGCCCGGCTCGGCCTCGGCGCGGCCGCGCATCGTGGACCCCGTGATGACCCAGCAGTAGCCCTGGTCCTCGTACTTCTTGATCAGCCGCGGGTCGAGCGAGCGGACGTAGTTCTCGAGGAAGACCGACTCCCCGCCCTTGATCGGCTCACCGGTGTCGAGGTCGAAGTACGCCTTGCTCGTCGTGAAGCGCTGCCAGCGCGTGCCGTCGTCGCGGCCGCCCGGGTCGGTGGCCGACTGCAGGTCCGAGAGCCAGCTGGCCGGTACGACCGGCTCGAGGACGATCTTCCGGTCGGCCGGGATGTGCTTGACCATCCAGTCGCGCGTCTCGTTGCGCGTGTCCTCGCGGGCCAGGATCCGGGCGACGTGGACGCTGCCGGAGAGGCCCTGTCCGCAGAGCAGCAGCCCGACGACGACGAGCGCCGCGACCGACCACCGTGGCCGGCGGAACTCGACGAGCTCGACGACGCGGGTCCCCGCGTAGCCGGCCAGGAGCGCGATCGCCGGGTAGACCGGGAGCAGCCAGCGGGCGAAGAAGCGGCCCTGGACGCTCATGAACAGCAAGAAGATGATCGTCGTCGGGACGAGCAGCAGCCAGACCCGGCGGTCGTCGCGCCACAGGGGCACGAGCGCGCCGGCCGCCGCGACCAGGGGCACGATGCCGAGCCCCCACGTGAGCGTCCAGAGGTAGAAGCCCACCCCGCCGCCGCGCGTGGAGCCGAGCTTGGTGGTCGTCTCGCCACCGGCGGCCGAGCTCTGGTGGGCGATGCCGAACCAGAAGTCGTCGAAGTTCAGGAGCGCGTACGGGTTGGCGGCCACGAAGCCGACCGCGAACGCGACGAAGGCGAGCATCGTGCCGCGGACGGCCGGGACGCGCCCGTCGGGCTGCGCGGCCTGGATGACGGCGCCGATCAGCACCGGCAGCAGCACGATCCCGCCGGTGTACTTGAACGCCGCCGCGAGGCCGACCGCGACGCCGGCGATCAGGTAGTCGCGGTCGCGGCCGTAGCGCAGGACGCCCGCCGACCCCCAGAGGCCGAGCGCGACCGGCGCGACCGTCGGGGCGTCGTTGAGCGCGAGGTGGCCGTAGAAGACCGGCAGGAACGACACGGACAGCAGGCCCGCCGCGAGCAGACCGGTGCGGCGGTCCAGCAGCCGGACGCCCGCCAGGTAGACGAGCCAGACCGACGTGACGCCGATCAGCGCCGAGACGATCCGGCCGACGACGAAGACGCTGCCGGGGTCCGTCGCGAACGCCGACCACACCGAGTCCGCGCCGCCGAAGCGCAGCCGCAGCCCGATGTGGGTCGCGTAGGTGAAGCCCGGCGGATTGATGAAGTAGTGCGGGTCCAGGTCGCCCCGGAACATCCCGACGGCCTGCGGCAGGAAGTGCGCGCTCTCGTCGGCGTTGTACGCGTACGGCAGTCCGGAGCGGATCCCCCAGAGGCGCAGCACGAGGCCCACGAGGACGAGCACGCCCACCGCGATCCCCCACCGCAGCCGATCCGGGGCCGGGAGTCTCATGGGCCGTCGGTCAGCACGAGGCGTAGACGGCGTAGTGGGTGCTCGTCGCGATCCGGTGGAAGCCGGCGGGAGGGATCACGTCGAAGGCGCGGTCGTCGCCGACGAAGACGTAGCCCTGGCGGACGAGCGCGAGGCGCGAGGTCGGCAGCAGCGCGACGCCGCGGGTGATCGTCGGCGTCGGGTTCGGGACGACGGCCTTCACCAGCTCGCCGCGCGAGTTGCGCACCGGCTTGCCGTTCTTGCCGATCACCGTGACGTACTCGAGCTTGCCGTCGGGACCGCGGAGGCCCTCGGCGCTCGGGGCCTCGCGGCGAGCGACGCGGCGGTCCGGGCTGCCGAAGCCGGTGACCTTCTTGTCGAAGAGCGACGGCTTGAGCATCGAGCGCGGCAGCACCTGCGCGTTGCCGGCGTCGAGGATCCACCGCGAGTCCGGGACGAGCTTGTGGTTCGGCGTCCACAGCGGGCCGCAGCGCAGCGCGCGGCGGACCTGGGGCTGGTCGAGCACCCGCACGAGGTCGTGGTGCGCGTCGCCGCGGAACTCGAGGTCGTTGGCCAGCGAGTTGGGCTGCAGGTTGACGGCCCCGACGATCACGACGCCGACGCCGCCCAGGAGCGACGCCCGCGCCCACCACGTCCGAACGGGGCCCGCGGGCATCATCGTCCAGCCGACGAGCAGGACGGCGGCGAAGATCAGGAGCAGCGCCGCCGGGACCAGCAGGTAGCGGTCGATGACCGAGAAGCCGCCGAAGCCCAGCAGGAAGAACGTGCCGATCCCGGCGACGAGCAGCACCAACGGCATCGCCGAGCGCCGCGGCACCAGCCAGATCGTGACCAGGAGGCCGACGACGCCGGCGATGAACAGCGGCAGCCCGTCGATGCCGCGTAGGAACGAGATCGTCGTGAACGGGATCGAGAGCGGGCTCTGCGTGCGGCCGAGCTCCTCGGCCAGCCCGGAGGTGTACGTCTGCGAGAACAGCGGGTTGCCGGTGACGACCGTGTCGGTGGCCAGCCAGAGGGCCGTCGCGATGCAGCCGATGGCGAGCCAGACGATGCCGCGGCGGGTGAACACGCGCCGCAGGCCGTCCCGCAGGACGATCCGGCCGCCCTGGAGCACCGGGGCGCCGTCCCACGCCATCCACAGGCCGTAGAGGCCGCAGAGGACCCACGCCTCGGGCCGCAGCGTGCCCGCGAGGGTCAGCAGCAGCATCGAGGGCCAGCCGCGGCGCCGGCGCCGGGTCTCCAGCACCGCCGCCCAGATCACGAGCGCCATGTAGGTGACGTCGAGGTAGCCGCGGACCGCCAGCAGGATCAGGTCCCAGTTGGCGACCAGCAGGAGGCCCGCGACGAGACCGATCCAACGGTTGAAGGCGACCTTCGCCAGCTGGTACATGCCCGCGGCCAGCGCCGCGACGGACGCCATCGCGCAGAAGACGATGACGCGGTCGACGCCCTGACCGAACGGCGTCAGGACCATCGAGAAGAGGATCGCGAGCGGGTGCTCGGTCGGCGCGCGGAACGCGTCGAAGATCGGCTTCTGCCCGTCCCAGATCTCCCGCGCCCAGAGCAGCGCGTAGTAGCTGTCGTAGTTCGGATAGGTCGGGTAGACCAGGAACAGCGTCAGCAACCCCGCGCAGAGGAGGGCGAAGGCGATCCAGGGCAGGCGGGAGCTCGGGCCGCTGCGGTGCGTGTCTTCCGGTCCTTCCAAGATGCGACGGCGAGTCTACGGGACCTCGGACGGGCGGGATGCGGCCCCTCGCCCGGCCCGCCGTGGGCGTCGGTGCCCGGCGCCGGGCCGGGCGGCAGACGGTGTCCCGCCGGTCACCTCTGGAATACTGCTGCGGTTCCACGGCATCGACCGATGCGCGTGCCGGCGTCGCGCCGGCCCCCACCGGGGTCACGCGGCGCGAGCGGACGGAGCGCGGGGTCGCCCCGCCTCCCGCCCCGCTCCGCAGGCCGCGCCGACGCGCACGCCTGCGGCACCGACCCGACCGTCCGACCCGCGCTGAGCCCATGAAGCTGATCATCCAGATCCCTTGTTTCAACGAGGAGGAGACGCTCCCGACCACGCTGGCCGACCTGCCGCGCACGGTGGCGGGCTTCGACGAGGTCGAGTGGCTCGTCATCGACGACGGCTCGGTCGACAAGACCCTGCAGGTCGCCCGCGACCACGGCGTCGACCACATCGTCAAGCTGACGAACAACAAGGGCCTCGCCGCGGGCTTCCAGGCCGGGCTCGACGCCTGCCTGAAGCTCGGCGCCGACGTCATCGTCAACACCGACGCCGACAACCAGTACGACGCGTCGTTCATCCCGGCGCTCGTGGCCCCGGTCCTCGCCGGCGAGGCCGACATGGTCGTCGGCGACCGCGAGGTCCACAAGATCGAGCACTTCTCGCCGCTGAAGGTGCGGCTGCAGAAGCTCGGCTCCGCGGTCGTGCGGCGCGCGTCGGACACCGACATCGCCGACGCGACGTCCGGCTTCCGCGCCTACAACCGCGAGGCCGCGATCCAGCTGGCCGTCGTCTCGCGCTTCACCTACACGCTCGAGTCGCTGATCCAGGCCGGCAAGCTGCTGGTCGCGACGAAGCACGTCCCGGTCTCCACCAACGAGAAGCTCCGCGAGTCGCGGCTCTTCCCGTCGATGTGGTCCTACGTGCGGCAGAACACCGTGTCGATCTTCCGGATCTACGCGCAGTACGAGCCGATGCGCGTCTTCATGAGCGCCGCGGTCGCGCTGTTCGTCCTCGCCTGCATCCCCTGGGGGCGGTTCTTCGTCTCCTGGGTCCAGGGCGAGGGCGCGGGCCACGTGCAGTCGCTGATCTTCGGCGGCGTCCTCTTCATGGCGTCGGTGACGGTCGGCGCGATCGCCGTCCTCGGCGACCTGCTGCACGGCCAGCGGATCCTCACGCAGCGCGTCTTCGAGCGCGTGCGGCGGATCGAGCTGCAGCTCGGCGTGCCGCCGAGCCACTACGAGCCGGGCGCCCGCCCGACCGGCCAGGACCCCACGACCGGGGCGCACGCCGCGCCGCCGGTGACCGACGAGATCGACGCGGAGACGACCCCCCGATGAGCACCCCCAGCCAGCAGTCCGGTCAGCCGAAGCCCTCGGGCTCGGGCGGCAACCCCGTCGTCGTCACCACGAACGACGAGGGGATCATCACCGGCAACACGTACGACAAGTACAACACGACCAACCCGGTCGCCAAGCGCCTGCAGGCCGGCTTCGAGCGCCAGCTCGAGGAGCTCTTCGTCCGCGCCGACGCGCAGTCCCTGCTCGACGTCGGCTGCGGCGAGGGCGTCCTCGTCCACCAGTGGGCGACGCGCCTGGGCGACAAGCGCGTCGTCGGGCTGGACCTCGAGGAGGAGTCGATCCAGGCCGGCTGGGCGCAGCGCCAGGCGCCGAACCTCGACTACCGCATCATGCGCGCCGAGAACCTGCCGTTCGAGCAGGACGAGTTCGACGTCGCCACGGCGATCGAGGTCCTCGAGCACGTGCCGGACCCGGAGCACACCGTCGCCGAGATGGCCCGCGTCGCGAAGCGCTGGCTGCTGGTGTCCGTCCCCCGCGAGCCGATCTGGCGCGCCGTGAACATGGCCCGTGGCGCGTACATCAAGGAGCTCGGCAACACCCCGGGCCACCTGAACCACTGGTCCACGCGCTCGTTCAAGAAGCTGCTGGCGCAGCACGGCGAGATCGTCGAGACCCGCCAGCCCTTCCCGTGGACGCAGCTGCTCGTCCGCGTCGGCGACTGACCCCTTGAGCGCGCGGGACCCCGAGGAGGCGCCCTACGGGCACACCGCCCCGGGGGCGCTGCCCGCGGACCCGAACCTCGACCCGTCGGGCGCCGTCGCCGACGAGGCGCTGGCCGAGGACGTCGCCGACGCGACCCGCGAGTCGGGCTCCGTCGGCCGCGGCGCCCGCCTGCTGACGATCGGCATCGCCTCCACGGGCCTGCTGACGTTCCTCTTCTTCTCGGTCGCCTCGCACGCGCTGGGCGACTCGGACCGCGGCCAGGAGCAGTACGGCGAGATCGCCACGATGTGGGCGATCCTGTTCACGGCGATGTCGGTCTTCTACCGGCCCGTCGAGCAGCTGCTGTCGCGCACGATCGCCACGGCCCGGGCCCGCGGCGAGGCGCACCCGTCCCTGCGCGAGCCGCTGCTGATCCAGGCCGGCTTCGCGATCGTGCTCGTCCTGGCCGCGCTGATCGCCCGCGGGCCGCTGCAGGACAACATCGGCTCGTCGGGGATGTTCTGGCTGCTCGTCGCGGCGGGCGTCGCGTACGGGGCCAGCTACTTCGCGCGCGGCTTCGTCGCTGGGCACGGCTGGTTCGCGCTCTACGGCGGGCTGGTGCTCTTCGAGTCCGTCGCCCGCATCCTCTTCCCGATCGCCGCCCTGATCGGCATCTCGTCCGGCCAGATCGCGGTCGCGGCGGGCATCCTCGCGGCGCCGCTGGCGTCGCTGCTCGTGGTCCCGTGGGCGATCCGCGCCGCGACGCAGCGGATGAGCGCCGAGACCGAGCGCGCCGAGCGCGAGGGCACGCCGGCCCGCGCCGGCGCCGACGCCGGGCTGCGCGCCGGCGGCTCGTTCGCGGTCGCCGTCGCGCTGATCCAGCTCGGCGAGCAGACGCTCGTCAACGCGGGCACGCTGCTGACGGCCGACAAGGCCGCGGCCGGCCTGATCTTCAGCGCCCTGCTCGTGACGCGGGCGCCGCTGCAGCTCTTCCAGGCCGTCCAGACGACGCTCCTCCCCCACTTCGCCTCGCTCGTGGCCACCGGCGCCCCCGAGGAGATCGCCGCCGCGATCCGCAAGGCCGTCCGCTACATCGCGGCCTTCGCGGCCCTCGTGGTCATCGGGCTGCTCGTGCTCGGCAGCGTCGTGATGCCGATCCTCTTCGACGGCCAGAAGCCGCCGGTCCTGGGCCTCGCGCTCGTCGCGGTGGGCATGGGTGCCCACCTGACCGCGGGCACCCTGAACCAGGCGGCCCTGGCCCGCGGTCACGCCTGGGCTGCGGCGACCTCCTGGCTCGTCGCCGGCGGCGTCTTCGTGGTCTGGATGCTCGTCGGCCCGATCGACGACCCGGTCTGGAACGCCGAGGTCGGTTACATGGGCTGCGCGTTCCTCCTCTGCGGCCTGCTGTCGCGCGTGTATGCGCGGCCGGTGGTCGACGGCGTCGCGCCCACGGTCGCCGCGGGCTGAACCCCGCGGCGGCGCCGCTGCCCGTCCTCGGACGGGCACCGCGCCGGCCACGGGGCGAGTCCCGGGACCGGCCGCAGTCGTCCCTACCGCCGGGGCGCGCGCAGCGTCACCGTCCGGCTCGTCGTGCCCGTGCGGCCGGCCGAGTCCGGCGCGCGCAGCCGGACCGCGACGCGTCGGGTCCGGCGGGAGACCAGCGTGCGGTAGGCGGATCGCGTCAGCCGGACGCGGACGGTGACCGTCCGGCCCGCCGCGACGCTGAACGCCCGCGTGCCGATCGTCCGACCCCCGGCGGTCAGCTTGAGGGTGCCCCGGCAGCGCGTGGTACCCGCGGCGGCGCCGCAGCGGATCCGGAACGCGACGGTGCGCCCCGTCGTGGCCCGCACCGCGTTGGCGGAGAGCACCGGGGCGACGACCTTCGCGGGCGTCGGAGCAGGTGCGGCGGGCGCGGGCGCCGGGATCACGGTCGGCTCCGGTGCCACCGGCGTCGGGGTGTCGATCACCGGCGGGGTCGGGTCCGCCACGTACGGCAGCCGCGGGGCCGTCGTGGGCTCGATGTGCGCCTTCGCCTCCTGGTCGTACGCGTAGGCGTAGCCCATGAGCTTCGCGTCGTCCCAGGCGCGGCCGACGATCTGGAGGTTCGTCGGCTCGCCCTTGTCGTTGACGCCCGACGGGAACGCCACCGTCGGCGTGCCCGCACTGTTGGACGGCGGGTCGCCGCGCCCGAAGGCCGCCGCGTTGCCGTCGTTGAGGCTGATCACGCTGCGCAGGCCCGGGTAGACCACGGCGTCGAGCGCGCCCGGCGACGGGGTCGCGGTGCCGGGCACCACCGGGGTCGGCGGGTTGTCGAGCCAGGCCGCGACCGCCACCTTGGCGTTCGCCCGGTACTGCTTGTAGACCGCGATCTGGGCGTCGGAGCCGCCGCCCGCACCGGTGTAGCCGTTGGCGGAGCGCCGGTAGGGCAGGCGCTTCTGCGACGCGAGGATCTCGCGCGGGTCCTGGTAGGGCAGGTCCGGGTGGGTCTTGATGTACTCGGCCCAGCCCTGGAACGCGAGGTCGAAGCCCGCGGTGTTGCTCGGCAGGACCGGGCCGACGCGGGTCGGGACGGTCGGGTCGCTGAGCGCGACGAGCGTCGCCCCGGCGTCCTGGAACTTCTGCAGCTGCGCCAGCTGCGCGCCGACGGTGCCCGTCGTGCCGAACGGGTCGACGAACGCGGCCGGGTAGTAGCCGATCCGCTTGCCCTGCAGCGCGTCGGCCTTCAGCGCGTCGCGCCACTCGGCCGGCCGCTTCGCGTCCGCCTCGGCGGTCCGCTCGGCGTCGAGCGGGTCGGTGCCCGACGTGACGTCGAGGATGTCGGCCAGGTCGCCCAGCGACCGGGTGATCGCGCCCGCGTAGTCCTGCATCCAGGACAGCGGCATGACGCCGGCGAGGCTCTCGAGGCCGTCCGTGCCGCGCAGCGTGTAGAGGCTGGCCGCCGAGGCGGGGCCGTAGAGGGAGTCGCCGGTCTGGCTGCCGAGCGAGCCGGCGGCCATGCTCAGCGCCGTCGCGACCGCCGGGCCGCCGGAGGAGGCGATCGACGACTTCGACGGGGAGAACGCGTTCCAGACGATGCCGAACGCCGAGTCGGAGTACTGCCCGGAGAGCGCGAACTCCTCGAGCGACGCCTTGCCGAGGATCACGGCGCCGGCGGAACGCAGACGCGCGACCGAGGTCGCGTCGTCGAGCGGCCGGTAGCCGTCGAAGACGAGCGAGCCGTTGGTCGTCGGCATGTCCTTCGTGTCGTAGAGGTCCTTGATCGCCAGCGGCAGGCCGAGGACCGGGCTCGTCTTGCCGGCGGCGCGAGCGTCGTCGGCGGCCTTCGCCTGGGCCATCGCGTCCTTGGCGACCGTGGTGTACGAGTTGAAGCCGAACGGCCCGACGTCGTAGGCCGCGATGCGGTCCAGGTAGGCGCGGGTGATCTGCTGCGACGTCGTGCGGCCGGCCGCCATGTCGGCCTGCATCTCGTCCATCGTCTTGCCGACCACGTCGTACGTGGAGCCCGTGGTGGTCGGGTTGGGCGCCGCCTCGGGCGGGACGGCCGGCGCGGCGGCCACCAGGCAGTCGACCCCGGGGCTGAACGACGGGATCGTGAGCCTCGAGACGTCCCAGTTGGCGAGGCTGCAGAGCTGCGGCTTCGTCAGGTCGTTGAAGCTCGGGGTCGTCGCGAGGGCCGTGGCCGTGGCCTTCACGGCGGCGACCTGCGCCCCGGGCGCGGTCGTGCCGGTGCCGGACGCGGACTCGGCCGTACCGATCACGACGAAGTGCGCCAGTGAGCGGGTCTGCCCGGGCTGGAGCACGAGCCGGTGCTCGTAGCCGATGAAGTTCGACTCGTGGCCCGTGGCGACGCGGGCCTCGGTGAACGGGTCGGTGAGGAAGTCGCCGGTGCGCGTGAGCGCGCCGGCGAACGGCGCGGGGTCGCCGAGCACGACCGCGGAGGGGCCGCGCGTGCTGGCCGCGGGCGACGCGCCGAAGCGGTTCAGGGCCCAGGAGTCGTCGGGACCGATGGTCGCGTCGCCGCTGGACGTGTCGGAGATGATCCCGTTCGTGGCGCCCGTCGCGCTCCCGACGCCGGTCTGGCCGCCGAACGAGACGTCGACGGTGATCGGCGCGCCGGTCGTGTTCTTGAAGGTGTCGAGCCAGCGGCCCCAGTTGGCGGTGCGGTTGAAGCGGATCTGACGGGAGATCGCGACGCCGCCGAGATCGACGGAGGTCGTCGAGGTGAAGCGCTCCGGCGGGTCGAAGCGCAGGTTGAACCCGCGGATCAGCTGGCCGTTGCGCAGCGCGCCGGAGGAGACCTTCACCCGGATGCCGCCGAACCCGGTCATGTCGCCCGACGTCGTGTCGCGGATCGAGCCGGTGTCGACGCGCGGGGCGGCGGCGTCCTGGACACCCCAGGTCTCGCCGTTGGCGCTGGGGACGTAGTTGTAGGCCTGCGCCGTGCCGGCGGCCGCGCCGGCGATGGCCAGGGAGGTCGCGGCGCCGAGGAGGAGTCGGGCTCGTGAGCGGGGGCGGCGGGGAATTGGATCCATAATGGACCTAACGGTATCCCGCGTGTGGCGGCCCCCGATCGGCCCGATGGACAAAGGCCCCCGGCGGTGCGCGCCCGCGCGGAGCGGCCCCCTACTCCCCCGCGATCGCGTCCAGGACCTCGACCCGGGCTGCCCGCCGCGCCGGGCGGATCGCCGCCACGACGCCCAGGATCCCGGTCAGCACGACCAGCAGGACGATCTGGCCGACCGGGATCGAGAGCGCGAAGCCGTCGAGGGTCGCGCCGACCGCGGCGGCGAGCACGAAGCCGAGCGCCGCGCCCAGCAGCGCGCCGAGCAGCGCGGTGATCGCCGCCTCCAGGAGCACCATCCGGCGGACCTGGGCCCGGGTCGCCCCGACCGCGCGCAGCAGCCCGAGCTCGCGGATCCGCTCCTGGATCGAGAGCGTCAGCGTGTTGACGATGCCGAACAGCGCGACGAGGACCGACAGGCCCAGCAGGGCGTAGACGAGCCCGAGCAGCTGGTTGACCTGGCCGGTCTGGTCGGTGATCCAGGCCGACCGGGTCAGCGTCTCCGTCGCCGGGTAGTCCCGCCGGAGCGCCCGCTGGATCGCGGCGCGGTCGCCGCGGGCGACGGCGAAGAACGGCTCGCTCGTGCCGAGCCGGCGCGCGGTCCCGGTGTCGACGACGACGCCGCTGACGGCCGAGGCGCTGCCCTGGACGATGCCGACGACGCGCAGCGTCCGGTCGAGCCCGTTCGTGCCGCGCGCCAGGATCGTGCCGCCCGTGCGGGCGCCAAGGTCGCCCGCGACGGTGTCGGTGACGTAGGCGCGGTCGAGCCCCGGGTCGCCGACGCGCCCCGAGCCGCCGCCGTCGGTCCGCTTCAGGCGCACCAGCCCCGACTCCAGGGCCTCGGCGTCGAAGACCGTGAGGCTCGCGTTGCGCCCGGCGACCCGCACCCGCCCGAAGCCGACGCCTCCGGCCGCCTCGACCCCCGGGGCGCGCCGGATCGCCCCGACCACGGACGACGGCAGGCCGCTGAAGGAGCCGTCCGACGCCTGGACCACGACCGGCGCGGCGACGACCCGCTCGATGTCGCCGCGCAGCGTCTCGCGCAGGCCGGCCGCGAAGACGGTCGCGAAGACCACGAGCGCCAGGCCGATCATCAGCGCGCTGGAGGTGATCGCGGTCCGCCCGGGCTGGCGGGCCGCGTTGTCCTGGGCCAGCCGGCCCGGCAGCCCGAAGATCCGCTGCAGCGGGCGGCCGAGGAGGCGCGCGAGCGGGCCGACGAGCACCGGCGAGATCAGCGTCGCGGCGAGGAACAGGAGGCCCGCGCCACCGCCGGCGAAGGCCGTCCCGGTGTCGTCGGTGACGGCGCCGAGCAGCGACAGCACCAGCAGCGCGGCGCCCACGACGCCGATCCCCACGCCCGCCAGGACGGGGCCGCGGGGCACCTTCCCCCGCCCCGGGGGCGCGGCGGCCTCGCGGAGGGCCTCCACGGGCGCCACGCGGGTCGCGCGCCGCGCGGGCAGGATGCTCGCCGCCGCGGTCACGGCGATGCCGACGACGAAGCCGACGACGATCGTGCGCCCGGAGAAGACCGTGGCCGTCGTCGGGAGGTCCGCGCCGAACGCCTTGATCAGCGCGCGCAGCGCCGGCGCCACCACGAAGCCCGCGGCCAGGCCGAGGGTCGCGCCCAGCAGGCCGACGGTCAGGGCCTCCGCGGCGACCATCGCGCGGACCTGCCCGCGGGCCGCTCCCAGGGCGCGGAGGAGCGCGAACTCGCGCTGGCGCTGGGCCATCGTGATCGTGAAGGTGTTGAAGATCAGGAACGCGCCGACGAACGTCGCGATGCCCGCGAAGACCAGGAGGATCGTCGGCAGGAAGGAGATCCGGTCCTTGATCTCCTGGGACTGGCGGGCGCCCTGGTCCTGCCCGGTGCGGACCGTCGCGTCGGCGCCGACGGCGCGCTGGACGGACGCCGCGACCTGCTCGTCGCGGGTGCCGGAGGCGCTGATCGCGAGGACCTGCGCGTAGTAGGCGCGGTCGGTGCGGCCGAGCAGCGCCGCTGCGGTCGCCTCCGAGGTCAGCGCGATCGTCGCGCCGCCGAACGACGTGCCCTCGCCCAGCCGCGCGAGGCCGACGAGCCGCAGGGCGCGGCGGGGCCCCTCACCCTGGACGAACACGCGGTCGCCGACCCGGACGCCGGCCCGCTTCGCGGTGTTCTCGTCGAACGCCACCTCTCCGGGCCCCGTCGGCGCCCGGCCCGTGCGGTAGGAGACACCGCCGACGCCCGGCGGCAGGGCGGAGAGCAGCAGGGTGGGCGGGCCCGCGCTCCCGACGCGCGTGCGGCCGTCCTGCTCGAAGACGATCGCCCGGCCGCGGATCTGGCCGACGGCGGTGTGGACCCCGTCGGCGGCCGCGACCCGGCCCACGACGTCCCGGGGCAGCGTCCGGTCGTCGTCGCCGACCTCGGTGCTGGGCGTGCCGGGCGGCACCGCCGGGGTGACCGCGACGGCGACGCCGCGGTAGCTGACCTTCCCGATCTCGTCGAACGAACGCGAGATCGTGTCCGTGAAGATCAGCGTCCCCGAGATCAGGGCGACGCCGATCACGACGGCCAGCGACGTCAGCACCGTCCGGCGGAACCGCTCGCGCAGCGAGCGGAGCAGCAGCAGGCGCATCAGGATCCCGGGGCGTCTGCGGGGGCGCCGGGAGCCGCGCGTCGGTCGGTGCCGGCCGCGTCCGCGTCCGGGTCCGTGACCTGGCGCAGGCGGTCGTGGACCTCCTGCGAGCCGCCGGCGGGGCCGTCGTGCACGATCGCGCCGTCCTTCAGCAGGACGAGCCGGTCGGCGTAGGACGCGGAGTGCGCGTCGTGGGTGACCATCACGACGGTCTGGCCGAACTCGTCGACGGAGCGGCGCAGGAGCTCGAGGACCTCCTCGGACGAGCGCGAGTCGAGGTTGCCCGTCGGCTCGTCGGCGAAGATCACGGCCGGCCGGCTGGCGAGCGCGCGGGCGACCGCGACGCGCTGCTGCTGGCCGCCGGAGAGCTCGCTCGGGCGGTGGTCGCGGCGGTCGCCCAGCCCGACGGTGGCGATCAGGCTCTCGAGCCACTCCGGGTCCGCCTTGCGGCCCGCGATCGTCAGCGGCAGGACGATGTTCTCCTCCGCCGTCAGAACCGGCAGCAGGTTGAAGGCCTGGAAGACGAAGCCGATCCGGTCGCGGCGCAGCTCGGTCAGCCGCTTGTCGTCCAGCGACGCGGTCTCCACGCCGTCGATCGTGACCGTGCCGTGGTCCGGGCGGTCGAGCCCCGCCACGCAGTGCATCAGCGTCGACTTGCCGGAGCCCGACGGCCCCATGATCGCCGTCAGCTCGCCCGCGGCGAAGCCGACGGACACGCCGTCGAGCGCGGTGACGACGGTCTCGCCGCGGCCGTAGGTCTTCCGCAGGTCGACGGCCTGCACGATCGGAGTGCTCACGACGACCATCGAAGCAGAAGCGGCGACCTCGAAACGGCGCGTCCGAGGGAGATCCCCGGCCGCCCGGGGACATCCCCCAGGTCGGGGCAGTCCTCGGCGCGGAGACATCTCCCGCTCGGGGCGCCCGGGCGATGCCGAGGGCGCACCGTCGGCGTCGAGCGTGCGCTCCTCCTCGTCTGTGCGGGACGAACGCACTCTCGACGGCCCTGCTGCCGCGCCCCTCCGCGGACGGGAGGGGACCGCAGACCCCGGGACGCGGCCGTCGCGACCACCAGGGGTGCGGCGGATGCCGCCGCGGGGACGACCCGCCGGCCGGGGTCGTCCCCCGGGGCGCGGAGCCGGGTCAGGCCGCGGCGAGCGCCTCGTCCGCGGCGGCCTGCAGGGCGCGGACGGCCTCGCCCGGGTCCGGCTTGCCGAAGACGGCGGAGCCCGCGACGAAGCTCGTGGCGCCCGCGGCGGCGCAGCGGCCGATCGTCGCCAGGTCGACGCCGCCGTCGACCTGCAGGACGGCGTCCGGGCCCAGGAGCCCGGCCATGCGCTCGATCTTCCCGAACGACGTCGGGATGAACTTCTGCCCGCCCCAGCCGGGGTTGACGGTCATGCAGAGCCCGAGGTCGACGAGCGACGCGGACTCCTCCAGCGGCGAGAGGCCGGTGCCGGGACAGACGGCGAGGCCGGCCAGGGAGCCGAGCTCGCGGGCCTGCTGGAGCGCGAAGTGCAGCTGCGGCGTGGCCTCGGCGTGGACGGTGAGGCAGTCGGCGCCGGCCTTGGCGAAGTCGGCGAGCTGGCGCTCGGGGCGCTCGATCATCAGGTGCACGTCGAGCACGGCGTCGACGCCCTTCAGCGCGTCGACGACGATCGGACCCATCGTGATCGGCGGGACGAAGTGCCCGTCCATCACGTCGATGTGGATGACCGTGACGCCGGCGTCGATGCACTCCTGCACCTGGCTGCGCAGGCGGCCGAAGTCGCTGGCGAGGATCGACGGGGCGATGCCCTTCAGGCGGGCGAGACGGGGGTCCGGGGCGGTCACCCGGCCAGGGTATCGGGGGTCGGCGGTCGGGCGGTGGTCGGCGGTCGAGCGGTGGTCGGCGGTCGAGCGGTGGTCGGCGGTCGGGCGGTCGGGCGGTGGTCGGCGGTCGGCGGCGGTCGGCGGTCGGCGGCGGTCGGCGGTCGGCGGCGGTCGGGCGGTCGGCGGCGGCGGTCGGGCGGTCGGTCGGCGGCGGTCGGCGGTCGGCGGCGGTCGGGCGCTCGTCGGCTTCGTCATGTGGACCGTCGGGTTCTGTACCGACGAGGTACCGAACTCGATGCCGCGGGTAGGTGGTCCCCTGAGGATCAGACTGCCTGTCGACGTTCGTACCCAGGAGGTACCGAACTCGATGGGATCCGCGCCCAGCCTCGACGGCCGGACCGCTCGTCGACTTCCGTACCTCCAAGGTCCCGAACCCGATGCCACCGGTGACCCGACCACGACGGCCGGACCGCTCGTCGACTTCCGTACCTCCAGGGTCCCGAACCCGATGCCGGCGCCGCCGGCCGCCTCGTCCCTCCGGCCCGGACGCCCCGCGCCGGCCCCGCCGTCTCGTCAGACCTGGACGAGCATCGACGAGCCGCAGTGGTTGCAGGCCAGCGTCGCGGTCTTCGACATGCGGACGATCGTCGAGTGCTCGCCGCAGTTGGGGCAAACGGATCGCAGCTCGTACCGCGACAGGCAGTTGACGCAGCGGTAGCGCCCCGGGAGGTTCGTGGGACGGAGCCAGGGCTCCTTGCATCCGGGACAGCTGAGCCCGAGGTCGACCTCCATGCCCGCCACTATTGCAGTCGCCGGACCGCGACCCCGCCACGGTCCGGTGAACGCCCCGGGGACTGGAGATCCGGCCGCCGGGCCGGCCCCCGCGTGGCGCGGAACCGCCCCGGGGGCGACGTCGCGAGGGTCGTGGCCCGCCCCGGCGGCGACGGCCGTCGCCCCCGATCGAACCGACCGGACATCCCGGTGCGCGGCAGGACGCCGCACACCCCGGACCGGGCGCCGCAGCGGCGACGCCCCCCGTCGTCGACCCGCACGCACCGTCGGCCCGCCCCGGCGGCGACGTTCGTCGCCGCCGGTCGCGCGCCGGCTCCGGCGAAGATGGCGTTCGTCGCCGCAGGTCGCGGCGCGCGCCCGGCAGACACGGCCGTCGCGGCCCGCCGCGATCCCCGCCGGCGTCAGCCGCCGACGGACGAGACGTAGAAGCCGTCGGTGTGGTCGCGGTGGGGGTACAGCCGGCGGACGGTGCCGGCGGGCAGGCGCTCCTCGCCGGGGTTCAGCGTGCAGACGCTGTAGACGACGCGGCCGCCGGGCTTGACGGCCCGCTCGGCGACGTCCAGCAGCCGCGTCTGCAGGCGCTCGAGCTCCCGCAGGTCGGCCTCCTGGACCCGCCAGCGCAGGTCCGGGTGCGACGCGAGCGTGCCGAGGCCGCTGCAGGGCGCGTCGAGCAGGACGCGGTCGAACGAGCCGGCCTCGAACCCGTGCTCCAGGGCGTCGGCGTGGACGACCTCGACGTTGTCGGCGCCGACCCGCTCGCAGGTGCGGCGCAGGGCGCGGGCGCGGCCGCCGTGCTTCTCGAGCGCGACGATCGTGCCCTCCCCCGCCATCAGGTCGGCGAGGTGGGTCGTCTTGCCGCCCGGGGCGGCGCAGAGGTCCAGGACGCGCTCGCCGGGCTGCGGCTCCACGGCGCGGGCCGCGACCTGCGAGCTGTAGGACATCGCGACGTAGACGCCCGCGTGCCAGGCCGGGTCCGCCAGGACGTCGAGCGGGCCGGTGACGCGGCGGGCCTCGGGGATCGCCTCGTCGAAGGCCTCGCCGGGGACGATCAGGCCCTCGGCCTCGGCCTTCGCGGCCCGCAGGCCGTTGGCGCGCAGGACGAGCTCGGTCGGCTGGTTTCCGGCGGCCAGGAGCGCGCGGGTGGCGTTCGGGCCGAGCCAGTCCCACCAGCGGCGGACGAGCCACAGCGGGTGGCTGTGGCGGATCGCGGCGCCCTCGGGGGTGTCGTCGGGCGGGATGAGGCCCTTGATGCGGCCGCCGGGGCCGTCCTCGGCGCCGCTCTGCTCGCTGACGCGGCGCAGGACGGCGTTGACGAGCTTGAAGCCGATGTTCGGCTTCGCCAGCTCGACGGCGGAGGCGACGGCGGCGCGGGCGGGCACGCCGTCGGAGAACAGCAGCTCGTAGAGGCCGACGTGCAGCGCGGCGCGGACGTCGACGTCGAGCTCACGGTCGACGTGCTGGGCGATCACGTGGTCGAGCGTCAGGCGGCGCTGGATCGCGCCGAACGCGAGGCGCTTGGCCTGGCCGCGCTCGCGCGGATCGAGGTCGCCCGCGACGCCGTGCAGCGCGCGGTCGGCGAACGCGCCGTCGCGCAGCGAGCGGACGACGACCTGGTGGGCGGCGCGGCGCGCGGCGCCCGCCTTGTCGACACCCGAGCGGCCCGGCCGCGGCGCACTGCCGGGGCCGTGGCCGCCGGCGCGCGGGCCGCGCGCGGCGCCGTCGCCCTTCGGCCGGGCGGGGCGGGCGTCGGCGACGC